>JACZYS010000189.1 GCA_022570975.1 Candidatus Zixiibacteriota bacterium
CCAGAATCGGCCAACCGCCAACAATAATCAAATACACCCCCACCAGCGCCGACAATAGAAAGACGACTATCATACCGTTACGCACTTGCGCCGGAGTTAATAAACCGCTCTGCGTGACCCTCATTGGCCCTTTACGTTCAGTAGCGTCCACGCCCGATTGGTAATCAAAATAATCGTTCGCCAGATTGACGTCAATTTGAAGCAGCAGCGCCCCGGCTAAAGCCGCCAGCGCCGGAAACGGTCTCAACGCGCCATCGCGCACCGCCAGTGCCGTTCCCACCAGAACCGGTGCAACCGCTGCCGGGAGAGTCTTCAACCGAACTGCCAGTATCCAGATTTTTACCGTTGAAAGCGTCTCTGTCTCTGTCAATATTCCTCCTCTGGTCGGACACTAGTATGCACTGTTATTGTGCCAAGATTAGATTGGTTTGAGTTGTGTAAAACTATTTTTCGAGATTGATTTGATACTCTTTGATCTTGCTGCTAAGGGTATTGCGATGAATTCCAAGAGCCTCAGCCGTCAGGGATATGCTGAAATTGTTTACTTTTAGAGAGGCAGTAATATGTGCTTTTTCCATTTCAGCCAGAGTCAAATCAGTTGAGATTTTGTCAGGCTTAATAGATTTCGATGAGATTCCCCGAAGCTCATCTGAGGTTATTGCATTTGTTTGCGTCAGGACGACAGCTCTTTCGATTACGTTTTGAAGCTCCCTGACATTTCCCGGCCAATCATACTTTCTGATTATTTTTGCGGCTTCTTTATCAAACCCTTTGATATCTTTCCCCATTTTCTTAGCAAGTTTTTTAAGGAAAGTTTCAGCCAACAGGATGATGTCAGCACCTCGCTCTTTGAGCGAAGGCATTATTATATTTACAACATTCAGACGATAAAAAAGATCTTCCCGGAATTCTTTGTTTTTGGAAGCTTCTTCCAGGTTCTTGTTGCTGGCGGCAATAATTCTGATATCCAAAGAAATCTCTTTGACAGCCCCCAGGCGCTGTATTTTTTTATCTTCTAAAACCCGCAGAAGTTTTACCTGCATAGAAAGAGGCATCTCGCCTATTTCATCCAAAAACAAAGTTCCACCATCAGCCAGCTCAAACCTTCCCATTTTGGTCTTATCCGCTCCGGTAAAGGCACCTTTTTCAAATCCGAACAGCTCTGACTCAAGCAGGTTTTCCGGAAAGGCGGCACAATTAATTGCTACCAAATTTCTTTCTGCCCGGCCTGAAAGAGAATGAATAGCCCTTGCCACAAGTTCCTTTCCTGTCCCTGAGGGACCGGTGATCAAAACGGTTGTGTCTTCTTTTGCAACCAGTGAAATTAGCTTCTTGATTTCATTGATTGATTTGGAATTACCAATTATTTCCGAAGAGGGAAAGAACTCTTCCAGACGTTCACGCAATAATGTATTCTCAACTACCAATCTATTCTGATCTCTTGCTTTATTGATTTTCAGGAGCAACTCATCCAAATCCTCAATTGGTTTTGTAAGGTAATCAAAGGCCCCTTTTTTCATCGCCGCAACGGCTGTATCTACCGACCCAAAAGCGGTCAACATGATAACCTGCACAAACGGATTCAACTCTTTTAATTTTTCAATTAACTCAATGCCGTTCATCCCCGGCATTTTCATGTCCACCAATACAACCGACAGATAACTTTCCTGATACTTCTCCAGTGCATCCTCACCACTCTCAGCAACAGTCACCTGATAGCAATTTTTCTCCAAGAACCCCGAAACAAGGTCCCTTTGGGACTTTTCATCATCGACTACGAGTATTTTTAGTTTTTCTGGCATTTAATTTTGTCAAATTCTTATTTAATATTATAGACACCGGTCCCGTTGGGACTTTTCATCATCAACTACATCTGTTTTGAACTTTTCCATTACTGAATCACTCGTGATTATTTATGATTCGAGTTTCTCATCATTTCAATTCATATATTATTATACCTATACTCAACAAAAAAACCCGCCATTAAAATGACGGGTTTAATAAAACCTTTTTTCATTTGAGACTTATTCTCCGGTACTGAAAAGAAATCTGATCCCAATGTTAATGTCAAAAGTTCTTAAATTTGTGTCAAAATTATAATTGTTGCCACTATATGATGCCGTGACTGAATTTGTTGATGCTCCATGAAAAGTACCTTCCAGAAAGAGTCCGCTGTAATCTGAATTCCAGTAAAATATTCCGGCACTTAAACCATAAGAGAATGCCGGGCCAAATGAAAGGGCACGATATCTGTTTTGAATGCTATTTGTAACCTCGGAGGTGAATTTTGCATTTTCCACACCGAGATGTCCAGAAACATATGGTTCCCATCTGCTCTCTGAAATTTTGATATACTTAATATATAGGTTTGGGCTGTAAAGTCTATGCTTGCTGTTTTGCAATGAATTATCTGACAGTCGATCAGTATTTATGCTCATCTGCTGATACAGAAATTTGAATCCAATGACCAAATTTTCTTTGTAAAAATAGCCAATATCAACACCAAAATTCCATCCGGTTTTTGCATCAACACCATCATTCCAATTTTTAATGCCGCCATCCGGAATAGCCAATCCACCCTTAAATAAGACTTCCAATACGTCCCGGCTTTCTTCTTCCTGAGCCGAGATTGAAAAACTAAAAGCAAAAAATATGGTCAGAATAAAGAGCAGTATCAACTTTGTTTTCATTGCAGAATCCTCAAAATAATTCGATATTCATTTAGCAATATGCTTTTTTGTATGAATTACCCATATAAAAGCATGTTTTAATAGCAGCCAGAAATAAACAATCTCCTCTTCTGTTTGTCAACTGATTATTATTTCCGGCATTATTCTGCAATTAGGACGTTTGAAAGTAAAAAACTGCTTGAACATTTTGTTCATTTTGGCTATAAATTACACCTTTAGATGAGCCCTGGTTTTATGAGGAATATTATTTTATGAAGGTTATGGTAATTGGATCCGGTGGGCGTGAACACGCCCTTGTCTGGAAACTGAAACAATCCAGAAAAGTTGACAAGATATTTTGTGCACCGGGAAACGCTGGCATTGCCCAGATTGCTCGTTGTGTTAATATCCAGGTAGAAAGAACAAGAGATCTGGCTGCTTTTGCCCAAAGAAATAAAATTCAACTGACCGTTGTGGGGCCGGAAGTCCCTCTGGCCAGAGGGATTGTTGATGAATTTAAAAAGAAAAAACTGAAAATATTTGGGCCCGACAAAAAAGGTGCCCAGCTTGAAAGCAGTAAAATTTTCTCCAAAGAATTCATGAGAAAATACAATATTCCAACCGTTTCATTTAGAATATTCTCAAGCGCGGGAGAAGCGATAGGATTCTGTAAGTCGGTTGAATTTCCGGTAGTGGTAAAGGCCGATGGTCTGGCCGCCGGCAAAGGTGTGATAATTGTCAAGGACCTCAAAGAGGCTACTGAAGCAATTGAAAATATCATGGTTAAAGCAGTTTTCGGGAAAGCCGGAAACAGAATCCTGATTGAATCTTTTATTAAAGGACAAGAATTATCAATAATGGCCCTTACCGATGGTAAAACAATTATTCCAATGCTTCCCAGTCAGGACCACAAGACCGCTTATGATGGTGACAAAGGGCCAAACACCGGGGGCATGGGTGCCTACTGTCCGACTGATATTGCCACCCCGGAAATACTAAAAAAAATTCAAGAATATGTTCTGGAGCCAACTTTAAAGGGGCTTATTAAAGAAGGGATAACTTATAAGGGAGTTATTTATGCCGGCCTGATGCTCACTGCTGACGGTCCAAAAGTTCTTGAATATAACTGTCGTTTTGGTGACCCGGAAACTCAGGTGATTCTCCCCCTTCTCAGGTCTGATTTATGTGAGCTAATGCTTTCAATAAGCAATCAGAAACTTGAATCATTTGGCAAACTTCAGTGGCACAAAGATTATGCCGCTTGCGTGGTTATGGCCTCCAAGGGATATCCGGGAAACTACCAAAGAGGTGTAAGAATTAATGGTCTTCCCAAGAAGGAAGAAAACGGCTGTGTGGTTTTCCACAGTGGAACCAGTAAAAATGGTGACCAGTGGCTGACAGCCGGTGGAAGAGTTTTGGGTGTTACTGGAAGAAACAGAGATTTGAAATCTGCCCTCAAAAACGCCTATAATATGGTTAACAAAATTAAGTTTGACGGTGCCCAATATAGACGAGATATTGGCTTTAGAATTTTAAGAAATAATGAAAGAGAACAGTAAAGTGGCAAAAGTATTTATTATTATTGGCTCCAAGTCTGATATGGAATATGCCGAAACCTGCTCCAAGCAGCTTTCCGATTTTGGGATTGAATCTGAAATCGAAGTTTCTTCGGCACATCGCCATCCTCAGAAAACAAAAGAATTAACTGACGGGGCTGAAGAAAGAGGGTTTGAAGTAATAATTGCCATGGCCGGTCTTTCCGCGGCTTTGCCCGGAGTTGCCGCCGCTCATTCAAATTTGCCTGTTATCGGGGTCCCTCTTCCGGCTGCTTTAGGTGGAATTGACTCTCTTTTATCGATTTATCTCTGATATAAGTCCAGGCATGATAGGGTTCTGCCCACTCAAGATACCTCTGTATTAAATCATCGAAGTATTCTTTAAGT
>JACZYS010000190.1 GCA_022570975.1 Candidatus Zixiibacteriota bacterium
TTGACACAACTCAGTCAATTCTTTTTGGAAAACAGGGCATAGGAACCAGCCTGCAGGAGGTCTCTTTTTCAGACTTAAAAGACCATCGTGGTAATTCTTTGCCGGCAAATATTGATACGCCCAAAGTCATTCCCAGATTCAAGGATGAAAAAACAGTTTTTATAATTGGAAATGAAACTAACAGTAGTTTCAAAATAGCCCGCGATTCAAGTGCCGTGGCACCCATACAAACTGATTTGCTTGTTATTGAAATGGGAAACTGATTTGATTGAGAAAAAAAAGGCGGAAAACAGACCCAGAGGATATGTTCACTTACTCGATGAAATTATTGAAATCTGTTACAAGCATATTTTAAATGAAGATAATAATAAACTAAAAGATGTAAAAGTAGGAGAACTGTTTAAGATGTTTGAATTGAGACACAAAATTGATCACGACATTCCGCTCCAGAAAAAACTGTGGGATAAACTGGAAAAAATAAGAAAAAAACACCAGTTAAAATCAAACCAAAAAAGAAAAACCGGCAAGAAAAATATTCAAAATTCACGGATAAACAACGAATGAGCAGATCTCATTTTGTTGTATTACAAATTCCGGTTCTGTTTTTGATCTTTTGGCTGTTTTCGCCTATTATATTATTGTCGCAGACTCCAATCGGTTACAACAAATGGGATATGGGTAACGGCTCATTCAGTATAAATGTAGGGCAGGCCGTTCAGAATTACCAAGAGCCAGATAAATCGTGGGCGAAGATTGTTAATGCTTTTATCCCAGAGGGCGATTCAGTTGTTTTCAATGAAACTGGAGTGATTAAAACAAGAGTCAATAAGCAAGGCCTGTCAGTTGCAACCGTTTCAAGGGAAGGCCAGGATTATTCGGTGACCCAAAGGCTGGTCGGTATTGGCTGGCTCAATATTGATAACAGACAGAGGCAGTGGATTGATTCAACTATGAACTGGTCAAATTCAACGGTCACCGACTCTATTATCAAATGGACAAATGTATCGCCCGGAATAAACTATCGGATAATTAAATCAAACGGAAGGCTTACACATAACATACTGTTCAAGCCGGCTTTTTTGGATTCGGCCGTTGTGCTTTATAACCAAAGAGGGGACTCGCTTAATCTGGCTCTGGCTAATGTTATGGAGTATTCTTTTTCGGGGAACATCGTTAATGCCGATTCCGCAATTGGTGATGTCAAAAAGAGGAGATTTAAGAAATTTGTCGATTTAGCCTTTGGAATGCGTGAACAGGGAGTTTTCTGGACGGTTGGAGACACCCTTACCAGAGAGACAATCCCAGTCAGGCAATTCTGGATTAAGAAAAGCAGTAAAATTTATTGTGTTGAATATATAATGATGTCTGCTATCAAGCAGATTCATCTTAACGAACCAACCGCTTCCATCTGGCATAATGCAAGTGTGGATATTGGAACAACCGACATTGAAGATGCGTGGATTAGAGAAGATTCTCCAGCTCATAATTACGGAAGCACACAGTTTTTTTTCGTCTATAATGGAACTCCGGGTTCAGATAGTTACAAAATGTTTATTCGAGGGATGAACCTTAACGCTGCTATGACGGCCGGATATACGGTTACTGCTTGCACTTTGTATGTAGAAGCCAAAGCCATTACTACTGCTGGCGATGTTGGAGTCTTTAGGGTTTGGAAATATAATTGGGAAGAGGGTGTAGGCAATGGAACAATCAACGCAGGTGTTGATGTTGGAATAACCGGTGATTTTTGGTCCAATTCTACCAGTGATGATTGGGCTACTCCAAGAGCCGCACAATGCACGAAAGATGGTGGCTCAGAAAATACAACCGATGGTGGGGCTTGTAATAATCCCAATGCTGATATTACTGCTACTTCAAATAAAACAATCACTGTCAGTTCAACAGGATATAAAGTATGGGATGTAACAACTATCGCTTCGGCAGATGCAAATGACAGCATCAACGTAGTATTGAAGTCAGTTGGTTCGGCGGTAGATGTTACCTTGTATAGCAGTGAGAGTTCAGGCAATGAGCCTTACTTTAGATACATATATACAGCCGGTGGTGGTGGTGGAGCTACACCGACAAGAAGAAGAAAAGTTATTATAAATTTAGGAGAAATAGATAATGAAGAAAATACTCTGGCTGCTGTTGATTGCGGTTGCCCTGATAATACCAAGTAATAGTTACGCTGGAATCTACAATAATTCTGGAACAACGCCAGAAGATTCAATTGCATTTACTTTTCAGTTTCTCGATTCACTTGGTCAAGCCGTTGCAGGGGCAGCAGATGATTCTGTTTATATCTTAGTCTTCTATCCGGGCGGTGAAGAAGCTTTTAGAGATTCAATGGTATATACCGATGCCAATGTGGTTGAAGAACTGTGGGAGGACTTGGCAGGCGGTGACCAATACAGCTTACAATACTCTGTCTCCGAGATAGACGGTTCGGGATTGGAGGGCACTTACAAGGTTGTGGTAACTGCAAATGATAATAGCCTGACGCTTAATTCCTCATTCCATTACGAATTTCAATTATATGCAACAAATAATTACAGCACAACCTTAGACTTTCTCGTTGACAGCTTACAGGGCGTTATAGATTCCCTGCAGAATCAAGATAACTGGGTTGCTAAAGAGGTCTCACTCTTAATCACTTCTGACAATATCGGAATAAATTGGGGGGATATTACAAATCAATCAACTTCCGTGAACCTATCAGCAACTACTACAAATTTAGTTAATACGGCAACTGCCGTTACCAATGATGTTGGCATAACTGCAACAGCCGTAGATAATATTTGGGACGAAGATACTACCGGCCATAAAACAGATCCTAATATGGGTTACTGGATTACTCAAAGCGTGGCCGGCGATATTTCTGACGCCGATATGATTTCTATTATAGATACATTACTGAATAAATTGGTCTCCGATACAGCTGCCGCAACCATTATGTCAAAAATAGTTAGGGACGCTTCTGCCGCAAGTGCTCAGGCGATTGCCAATAATACAGATATAGGACTGGTAATTGACACTGTGAATGGGATAATGGACACTCTTCAAAATCAAGATGATTGGGTTTTGCAAGCAACAGTAGCAGGAAGAACTCTTGATATAGCTGTAACTGGAACGGCAGGAGTTGATTTTGATAATATTGCAGGGGGGCTTGGAGCGGGAGAAATAGATGCAAATGCCATAGGTGCAAGTGAACTTGCAACAACAGCAGTTGATGAAATATGGGAATATGACTCAGCTAATGTATCAGGGGCACAAGCAATGGGAACGATGCTTAAAGACACCTCTGCTTATCAGGGGTCGGCCGCCTCACTTGATACTTCGCAAATAAAAACTTTGGCAACAAATAACCCTACTCTGTTTTATGGACCAACCGCAGGCGGAACGGGAACTGACACTCTATCATTTTATGTGATAGATACAACCGGAACAGATACAGCCCTATCAGATGTAAAAGTTACCGTGAAGAATTCTGGCGGCTCTACGGTAGCGGTTAACATAACCGATGCAACCGGACAGATATCATTATACTTGGATGCCGGAACCTATACTGTGATTGGAAAGCAGTCACCGGCTTCACCGACAATGCACCTCTTTGATTCACGTTCACTGACGGTGTCAGGGAACAGTACAGATTCGTTATTTGGATATGATTTGGAGATTGGATCTTCATCGATCCCGGGTCTTTGTCGCGTCTATGGATACCTGTTTTCATCAAACGGTTTAGCAGAAATAGATGCCGAAGTTAAAGCCTCCTTGCCAGATGGTGTTGTCAGGACATCGGGCTCAATAATCTCACCGTACGGAGTGACATCAACGACAGATTCTACCGGCTACTTTTTCCTGGATCTGATTCCGTCCGATTCTCTCATTCCCTCGAGTACAAAATATGAAATCTCAATCAGCAGGCCAGACGGCTCAATTTTGAGAAAGAGAATAACCGTGCCGGATTTGAGTTCGTGGAAATTAGTCTGGTAAATGCAAACGACATATAAAGAAAGGAAAAATTATGGAAGAAATTTTTAACCAGCCAACATCAATAATAGCAATCATAATTAGTCTGGTCTCACTTGCCCTTGCCCAGCTTGTCAGGAAATATATTGTCCCCTACCTGAAGATTGGCAACAGGAAAATCTATGCTCAATATATTTTGTTGATGGCAGATGAAGTTACAGATGATTTAAGAAAAAAGTATCCTGAGAAAAGCTGGCTCAAGCATCTTGATGAAGCGGTGGACAGTTTAATGGAAATATGCAAAGTTTCAAAAAATGTGGCCAGCCGAGCCGTAAGAGCAGCAACAGTCAGAAAGTAATTTGAAGAATTGCAAAGAAAAAACCGCCTGTTCTTGGCGGTTTTTTTATAACTTGCAATTATTGACCGATTTTTACGTCTTCTACCTCTTCATTTTTTAAAAAATAACCAATATAGAGATTAAATGCTATTATCAAAAGGGAAAATAGCGTGATAAACAGTACTCCATCTACTAGACTTTGGTAAAGAACTAGTATAGCCCAAATTGCAAATATAAAACACATGCGAGATGCAAGTGGCTTTGGCCAAATCTTTTTTCTTCGGTAGCCCATATAGCTT
>JACZYS010000191.1 GCA_022570975.1 Candidatus Zixiibacteriota bacterium
AAATTCATATAAGCGAGAGAATATTCTGGTTACCGGAAACAGGTGGGGGAAGTCGTTCGTTTCCGCTATAAAAATAATTCACTCAGCTTTATACCGCCCAAGGAAAATTGAGTTTGACCGGTTTGATAAATACCGTATCATCACCGCCTCTATTACTTTGGACCAGGCCAAAATTATTTTAAATCAGGTCATTACCTTTATAAATAGTTGCGACCTGTTGCTGGAACTGGTGAAATCACAGGTCAGGACTCCTTATCCGCGGATTGAGTTTTCTAACGGTTCAATAATTGAAGCTCGCACAACCCAGAACAGGGGGGAGTATCTGCTGGGCAATGATTATGACCTTTTCATTTTTGATGAAGTTGCTTTTGAGACCTCGCCTGAATATGTGGTCGAAGAGATAATCCAGATGAGGCTTGCCGACCGTGAAGGCAAACTGGATTTAATAAGTACTGCCAATGGCCGCAACTGGTTTTATCGGAGAGCAATGGAACTGAAAAAGAATAAGAGCAGGGGATATTTTCAGTCCGGGGACAGCCGTGAAAACTTATTCATCTCACAAGATTTTATAAAAGACCGAATAAAGTATTTTTCCGATCAGCGAATCCAGCAAAATATAATGGGGCAGTTTGTTGACAGCGGAGGGGAGATATTAAAAGGTGCCGATATTGACCACGCATTATCATTATTGATTAATCAGGGAGTTGATAAAAGCAGCCAGCCACTGTATATCAGCGGATGGGATTTGGCCCGCAAGAAAACTGCCACGGTGGGGATTACCGTTGAAATAACCGGTGATATTATCAAAGTGGTTGAGCTGGAACGGTTCAAGATGTTTGACTGGAACATAGTTGTCCAAAAGATAAAAGACAGACAGCAAAAATTCCCCGGGAAACTGATTGTAGATTCCACCGGCCTGGGAGATGTCGTAGTTGAACAACTCAGAGAATATCAACCGGAAGCGTTTATTTTTTCTGCCGCTTCAAAAGCAGAGCTGCTTACCAACCTGGAACTGATTCATGCAAAACGAATAATTGCCTACCAAAGATGGGAGTTGTCCGATGGACCGGGGAAAATATGGTCGTTGGAGGATGAACTGAGAGATGCAAGATGGGATGATAATAACCGATATGATTCTCTCATGGCCCTGGCCCTGGCTGTCTGGCCATTAAGAAAAAGAAACCAGATAAGCATCATGCCCAGAATTGGGAAAGTTTAAAGTTATTTGTGATTAAGAAGAGGTGCCTATATCACTGCATTCAGTATTTATTGGTAGAGTTGTCTTAGACGGTTGGCCTGAAGGCCGATTATACCTAAAGATAGAATCAGCAGAGTCACGGGTTCTTTAAATGGTGTCGATACTTTAGCTGTTTGTTCTTTGTTTGTAAACAAATCTGAATTTCCGGGAGCAACGACCTCGAAACTTTTCAATTCTTTTTGATTCAGTTGTCCAACTACCACACTGGCAACATTTTCACCAACCGTATTTCCTTCCGCCTCTGAGTAGTTGACGGTCATCACAAATATAAATATCAAGAGGGCAAAGACCCATTTCATCAGTCCGGAAACTTTCTTTTTTATTGTTCTCATCAGAATTCCTATCTCTAATTGTTAAACTACACCAACTATAAAAGCAAATCAAATGCCATCCGGTCATTTTCTACATTCCTTGAGGTTATATCATAGACGGACAATAGCTTAGAGGAATAATGAATAATCTGTAAAATGACAGAAATTAAGGTATTAGCGGCAAGTTATTGCGCAATTACACTACCTGATCGCTATAGAATCAGGTGCCGGGGATTTATATGAATATCAATTTCAGGAGGTTAAATGTCAACCCAACAGGGTAAACTAAGCATAAACTTAATTCATCCGGCTCAATCAGAGCTGTCAGATTCTTTAGTTGAAAGACTAAATCAGATAATCAATCCGCCCACAGAACTAACCGCCGACGAAATCAATATCAGGGCCATGTATATTCTTTCTGACAGTGTAAATTCGTTTGGGGGAAGATTCCCTACTGATGAATTGGAGCACGTTGCCCGGTTGATGATTAATTCCCCGGTACTGGTTGGTCACCGCAAGGACAAACTGCCGATAGCAAGAAATTTCAAAACCGTTGTTGAAAGTAAAGAGGGAATTAACTGGATAAAAAGTTATTTCTACTGGTTAAAAGAAACAGACGGCAGTGAGACTTTGAAGAATAACATTGATGGCGGTATATACAAAGAATGTTCCATTGGCTTTGTCTTTAACTTTGCCCAATGTTCAATATGCAAAAGAGATATTAGAGAATGCGGGCATCAACCGCTAAGAAAATACAAACTCAATAAATTTTCAAGAGACGAAACTACCTGCCACATAGATTACCGGGAAATCAGCAAAGTACTTGAGACATCGTTAGTTTACCGGGGATCCAACCATGATACATCACTGACTAATAAATTAAGTATCGATGCTTCTTCTACTGTCATAGAATCCCTCAGTGAACTTCCGGTTTCAGAAAAATACCTGGTGATTCCATTTTACCAATCGATACCGGTATCGGTTTTGAAAACAGATGATGGAATTTGTATTAAAAGAACGGATACTAATAGAGAGCTACGGTTACGAAAACTTGATTTATCAATTTTTGATAATTTGCAATCAGACCATATGACCGGTTGTTTAGTTGGATTTAAAGGAAAAGAAAGATGTCAGGTATCTGAAACGGATAAATATCTGGCCGGCAAGAGTTCTGAGGTTTCAAGGATAGAACTGAAAATTATTCCTTCGTTGAACCAAAACATAGACTGCCAGAGAAAGATAAGCAATCTCTCTCTTCAAAAACTCAGTTTGCCGGTCTCGTTAATTAATCATCGGGTTGTTTCTTATGAAAATCTTGCTTTAGCAATTGATAAAGTTAAAACAAAATATGGTGTCATGATTTTTACTGACACTGCCCAAGAGCCGGCCTTCCTTTATTATAACTCCAACAACGAGACCAAAACATATCCAAGAGACGCCTTTCGCTCAGTCGCAATTCTTGATTTTGATTCATCGACAGTAACGATTACCCAAGGAACTAGTTCAACTCACATATTGGTTAATAGTTTCTCGAAAGAGAAATTTCAAAAAGGACGTATGTTTGTAGCTCAGTTATCAGATTCAAACGACATGAAGATAAATAATATTGAATTTGGAACCGTTTCAGAATCAAAAAACAAAACAGACGACAGATTTAGAATCTTCCCGGCGCTTTTAAACAACAAGAGATGCCTGATAATAAGGAGGTCAATATAATATGACCGAAAGAGTAAGCGGTAACAGCCTCAAAATCAGCTCCACTCTTATTAAACTGGTGACCATAACTTTTGCAGTTGCGGCAACATATTTCATGACCATTCAGTCATTGAAAATTGAATTGGCCGACAAAGCCGAGCGAGTAGCAGTCGGCTCGCTTGACAAAAAACTAACTAACCTGGAAGTGATTCTGAAAGAAAGCGTGGTTAGCAAGGAGGAGTTCTTCAGGCACTCAAAGGAGATTGAGAGAAGATTAACAAGAATAGAGTATTATTTAATTGATAATAAGGGAGAACAAATTGGAAAAAATTGAAAAGAAAATCAAACTTTTACAGGATACACTCAACAATATAACCGAGAACAAGCTCCCTCTTATTGATTTTGATAATTTAGCAGCAGAGATGAAAAATATTGTGGAATTACTTGAAGCCTCATTAAAAGGATCAAGCGAGGAGCAACTGCTGAGGCAGGATTACATTGGCAGAATATCGGGCATGCTTAAAGCGGTAGCGGCGCCCGACGTCCTGGGAGTCCTCGCTTCGCTTCTGCCTTGATGCGTCGACTACTGAATCGCTCATCGATTAGCTCCTTGCTGGCGGTTACTG
This sequence comes from Candidatus Zixiibacteriota bacterium, assembly GCA_022570975.1. Taxonomy (GTDB): domain Bacteria; phylum Zixibacteria; class MSB-5A5; order GN15; family FEB-12; genus JACZYS01. Next base: position 3,891 of record JACZYS010000191.1, read on the forward strand.
AACGGCGGATGGGGCGGGAGCGCCCGCGGGCGCGAACGCCTGGGCGAAGTCGCGAGCGAACGTCTCGTACGAGCGGGCCGGGTGGCCGGTGATCTCCTCGACGTCATTCGTCGTGAAGTCGCCGAAGCCCTCGCTCATCGCCTTGTTGTACTCATCGATGGGATCGCCGAACCACTCTGGCACCCCCATGCCGAGCATCGCCTCTCGGGCCGCCTCGAGCGGGACGTCCACGTACTTGACCTCCTTGCCGAGCGCCTTCGAGAGCCCGGCCGCCACCTCGTGGAAGGAGATCGACGCCGGGCCGGTCAGCGCGTACGTCTTGCCCTCGTGGCCAGCCTCCGTGAGCACCTTCGCGGCAACGTCGACGATGTCCCGTACGTCGATCATGCCGAGTTTGCCCTCTTTCATCGGCATGTACACGGCACCGTCCGATGCGACCGTCTGCGCCGACACGAGCGTATTCTGCATGAAGGCGTGCGGCCTGAGGATCGCGTAGGGTAGACCGGACGCCCTGAGCTCCGCGTCGATCTCGGCGTGCTGCGCTGCAATGCGCGGTAAAGCACCAGGCATCTCTGTGAATCCGCCCGACGATAGCCTGACGATGTGCGGGCTGCCGGCACGCTTGGTGGCGGCGATTCCGTTGCGGGCCAGCGAGACCTGGTCAGG
>JACZYS010000192.1 GCA_022570975.1 Candidatus Zixiibacteriota bacterium
GGGTGGAGTCAACTCTTTGTTTTTCTGCCGAGACTTCCCATTCCAAACTAACTGCCGAAGAGCGCGCCGAGCAGGGGATAACAGACACGTTGATCCGCCTCTCAGTTGGCATAGAGGATATAGATGATCTGAAAGCAGATTTCACCGTAGCGTTATCCTCGATTTCTAAGAAAGCGGTGAGCGCGTAGGATTAAGTTAGTGTCAGAAGAAATTACGAAGAGAGTTTTTGAGTTTGTGAAGACTCATGAAATGTTGACGGTTAATGAGTTAACAGTGGAAACGACAATGGGCGATGACCTTGGGCTTGCGGGTGACGATGCAGACGAATTCATGGAGAGCTTCTTCATAGAATTTGATATACAGGTTGTATACTATGACCGTTCAAGATTTTTCTATGGTGAAGGAAGCTATATAAACTTCTTGACTCCCCTTGTTTGGAGGATGTTTAATGGTACAAAGATGCCTAAGTATAGAGAACCTGAAAGGGAATTGACAATGCGGGATTTAGTCCTTATAAAAGCCACTGAACGGCATTTTCAGGATTTTGACTGGTTGAAAACATACTGGTTGTTTTCATTCGACACCTACCGTGACCCTAACAATATGAATTTTGGGAAGATTCGCGTTTACAACGATGACATTGTGGCTCAAGGGCAAGGGTTTGTAATGCACGCCCATCGCGAGATGGAAATTATCTCCATAATTCACACCGGAGAAATCTCCCACGAGGACTCTATGGGCAACAAAACGACTATAAAAGCCGGCGAAGTCCAACGGATGTCGGCCGGCTCGGGAATTACCCACTCAGAATTCAATAAAGGAACCGAGCCGCTTCACTTGCATCAAATCTGGATATTCCCCCACACCGCACAGCTTGAGCCGTCTTATGAGCAGAAAGATATCCGCTCCTTATTGGGGGAGAACAAGAACGAACTGGTTGCCGTGGTTTCCGGTGAAGATCCAGTTGATTCTCCTCTTTCTATGAATGCTGATGCATCTATTCATATGGCAGAATTGGACTCGGGGAAGTCGGTTGATTTTGTTCGACGGGAAGACAGGAAAATATTTATTTACATCACCGATGGATCTTTTGAAATCAACGGCGAAAAACTGGACAATAACGACCAAGTCCGCATCAGTGACGGCTCAGACTACATCATCACCGCCGAATCTGATTGTAAGTTTATTTTGATAGACGTGCCGTAAATTTTTTCGTAGGTCAGTGAGCCCTGTGCTCCTGACATCTTTTTATTAACTTGTAATAATAAAAAAGGACAGGATCACGGGGATCCTGCCCTACAATATAATTAGCTGTGGGCGGCAGGTGTCTCCACCTGCCCCAGCTATTATTTTCACTTGCTGCCTAAATATCTGCTGCGTAACTTAAATCATGGTCGTTAGAAAACGCTTGGACATTAAGGGGCCTCAAATTGTCTTTGTTACAACAACAGTTTTCAACTGGCAACCAATCTTAACAAAGGCAAATGTAATTGAAGTGATTCTATCAGAGTTCCAAATCTCCATAAAGTATTTTGATATCTCATTATTGGGATACGTAATCATGCCCAGTCACTTGCACGCCTTACTTGGCTTTCCCAAAATCGAAACATTATCACAATTCATGAAAGCATTTAAAAGTATAACATCCCGAAAAGTCAAATCTCTCGATATCCCCGAGCTTAGTAGCAACGAATTCAACTTATGGAAACCCAGATTTGACGATTTAATTGTAGTTTCTGAAGAACAGTTCAAAATCAAGTTAGAATACATTCACAACAACCCGGTCAAAGCAGGACACATTAGAGAAGCGACTGACTGGAAGTATTCAAGTGCTATAGATTGGATGACTGATAATCGAGGCGCACTTATTGAAGATAAGAGTTATAGTTTTCAAAGCTGGAAGAAAGGGGCAGGTGGTGAGGACACCTGCCGCCCACTAGAATAGGGGATACACATGAAAAAATACTTAGAAAACATTTTGATTCTGATATTTTGCTTTTCACTTCTTGGCTGCCCAAACAGGCGTAGTTTTTTGAGATTCGATTATGAAAAGGGAAAAAACGGCGAATTTGTTATAGTTGATAATAACGATGTCTTCATTTCGATTGGAGGAAGGTCGAACGGCAGTCCACATATGAATGAATATTACGTACACTTGTGGGTGACAATTGAAGTAGATTCTTTAGAGACAGAACTTTATCCTGATTCAATAAATGTTGAGATTTATAGCAAGCAATTTCCATTGGTAAGAAGGATTCGTCCTTATCAGTATTCAAACAATATAAGTTCATTAGATTTTGAATGGATATTCACAACTCAATTTTCAAATTTGAATATTCCTGTAGATGAAAGAGGGAGGTATGAAGGAATTCCTATTGACATCTTTTTGAGAGGTGTTTTGCCTGGCCTACCTGAAGTAATCATACCTGAAAAGATAACGGTTATTGCCAGAGATCTTATCGGATTCAAAGCATTAAAGTGGCACTTGCCCAAGAAATAATTCTGCATCCCCGCATGCGCGAGGATGACATTTATGCCAAGTCACATCGAGCGTAGTCGAGATGCCATAATTCTATAGAAAATTGTAATGCCGCAAAAGAGTGGCTATGCCACCTATGCCCCTTCGGCTTCTCTTTCTCTTTTTACTTCGTCCATTATTTTCTGGGCGGCCTCATGGGGAACCTCTTCATAGCGATAGAATTCCGTAGCATAGACACCCTGCCCCTGAGTCATGGAGCGTAAATCAACCGAGTATTGATACATTTCTGCCTGCGGAACATGGGCGCGGATAATCTGGTTTTGTCCGTCCGGGTCCATTCCGGAAATTTTCCCACGGCGGGAAGAGATGTCACCCATTACATCGCCGGTGTATTTGTCGGGAACGGTGATTTCCAAATTGAAAATAGGTTCCAAGATAACCGGTTTGCTGGCCATGAATGCGCCGCGAAAGGCCATCAATCCGGCAATCTTAAAGGCCATATCGGAGGAGTCAACATCGTGATAAGAGCCGTAGAAAAGAGCAACTTTTACGTCCACGACCGGAGCATTGGCCAGGGAGCCGTTTTGCATTGCTTCCACAATTCCTTTTTGCACGGCCGGGATAAATTTACTGGGGATAACCCCACCTTTAATTTCATCAACAAATTCAAATCCGGAACCTCTGGGGTTGGGCTCCATGCGAATATGAACATCGCCATATTGCCCTTTACCGCCCGACTGCTTTTTGTGTTTATACTGCTGCTCGGCCTTGCCCTTAATAGTTTCACGATACGGTATTTTTGGTTTAGTGAGCAGAACTTCAACCCCAAAACGCGATTTTAACTTTTCAGAAAGAAGTTCTATCTGGGCTGACCCTTGGGCATACAGGACCTGCTGTTGTAAAGCCGGGTCGGCGACTAATTTAAATGTCGGGTCTTCTTCTTTCAGTTTGTGTAATCCGTTAGCAATTTTTTCTTCATCACCTTTTACTTTTGCGCTGATGGCTACATCCATCACCGGGTTCGGGTATTCTACCGGCTTAATGGAAACAGACAGCGAAGGATCACTGAGGGTGTTGCCAATATGAGTGTTTTTTAATTTTACTAATGCACCAATATCACCGGCCGGGACGGAAGATATGTCCAACCGGTTTTTCCCCTGAAAAGTATATACCTGGCTGGCTCTTTCTGTGCTGCGGTTCTGCTGGTTGGAGAAATCCATTCCGGGCTTGACCGTGCCTGAAATTGCCTTGAAAAAAGTCATGTCACCAAGATGACTTTCTGAGACAACTTTAAATACATGAACCAATGGTTTGCCGGAGGGATCAATATTGATAACTGTTTCTTCATCGGTTCCTGTTCTTACTGCTTTTACACCGGGCATTCGGTCAGGTGAGGGGAGATATTCTACGATAAAATCAAGCAGTACTTTTACGCCCACATTCTTGCCGCCGGAGCCAAAAAGAATCGGGAATAACTTACGGTTTCTGATACCGGTTGAAAGACCTTTGAGTACGTCTGAGTCGGAGAGTGTGCCGTCTTCAAAAAACTTTTCCAATAATTCATCATCGGCTTCAGCAGCAACCTCAATCAGGTTTTCTCTTTCTTTCTGTGCAAGATCTTTTAAGTCGGCAGGGATATCAACCTCGGAACGGTTACCGGAGGCATCAAACAAGAATGCTTTCATATGGAGAAGGTCGATGAGACCTTTGAACGACTCTGCTTCCCCGATTGGAATCTGAACCGCCACCGCCTGTTTGCCAAAAGACTCCTTAATCTCTGCCAGGCATTTTTTCCAGTCTGCATTTTCAATCTGCATTTTGTTGACAAAGAAAAATCTGGCGATATCAAATTTTTCAATACTTTTCCACTGGACATTAGTACCAACTTCAACTCCGGCCGTAGAGTTTATCAATATCCCTACGGCATCACAAACGTGGAGCGAGTTTAATAATTCACCGCTAAAATCTGAATGACCGGGACAGTCAAACAGATTGATTTTGTGGGATATCAAACTTCGATCAAAGCAACACTCCTCG
>JACZYS010000193.1 GCA_022570975.1 Candidatus Zixiibacteriota bacterium
CAGCCGGATAATCTGCAAGTAATTCTACTAACCGCTCTTCTTCTTTATTGTTGAGTAATTCAAAATCGAATTCTGTAGTTATATCATTTCCGAATTTCCTCAGCAGCGAAGACAGCCTGGCATGGGAATATTGCAGATAAGGTCCGGTTCCTCCGTCAAAACTTAAGACAGTATCCCAGTCAAACTGAATATCGGTTTGTCGTTTTGCCCAAAGCTGAGAAAAAATCACCGCCCCTACACCAATATCCTGTGCAATTTGAGGCAGATTTTCAAGCGGGGTGTCTTCTGAAATTTTACTGCCATCGAACAGATCCGGATTCTTGTCAGAGATAATTTCCATTGCCAGAGTTACCGCCTTTTGCAGAAGTTCTTCCAGTAGTATTACATTTCCTTTTCTGGTTGAGAAATGCATATCACCAAACCTAACCCAACCAAATTGGATATGTTTTACTCGACCAGACATTCTTTCGTCAACATGTATATTTTCTGCTTCTTCTAAAAGTTCAATTGCCTTAAAGGCTTGATTAAAATGATCTGCCTGTGCTGAACCAACTACATATAAGGACTCAGAGAATTTATAACGATCCCAACGGTATATCAATCCCGCTAAATCACGGGTAGCGTAAAGAGTTGCACCATCTGATTTTCTTAGTAACACCGGTGGCAGGCGATCATCATTTAGGTCAACTATTAATGCACCATCTGATATAGTTGTCAAATTTGCTCTTTCAAATCTTTCAATAGCCGATTCCATTTCCTTATTTAGAAATGACTCGCTAGTTGTTTCATCGTAAACTACTCCCAAGATTTTGTAGATCCGAGTAAACTCCTTCACTGAAATATCCTTGAACTGTTTCCAAAGTTCTATTTCACTTTCTACACTCTGTTCAAGTTTTTTAAAAGCCTCGCGAGCATCCTTGTTGAGACTGTCATCTTTGTCTGCCTCTAAGTGAAATTTGACATATAGATCTAACAATTCTTTGATATTCAAATCTTCTACCGGTTTGTTTTCACCCCATTTGCGGTATGCTACAATCATTTTTCCAAATTGAGTTCCCCAGTCACCTAAGAAATTTATTCCTTCGGTCGGATAGCCGAGCTTGTTGAATATTAATTTAAGGGCATTGCCAATTACTGTTGAGCGAAGATGCCCTACGCCAAATGGTTTGGCTATGTTCGGGGAGGAATATTCTATTAGGATAGTTTTATCTTTACCTTCACTTGATGAACCATATTTGGAGCCTAATGAAATCAGCTCTTTTATGGTTTCTGAGGCAAAACTAACAATATCAATTTTGGCATTTATGAAGCCGCCCTGTGAGCTTGTGGTTACGGCAGAGCCAGTACCGTTTTCCAGAATCTTTTTGGATTCTTTGGCAATATTTTCCGCCAGCTGCTCTGGTTTAACTCCCAATTGCTTTACATATCTAAAAATTGGAAAGGCGAATCGACCCTTAGTTGGATCTTTAGGTTTCTCCAAGTTCTTATATATAAATTCTTCTCGAAAAATTCCAGAATCGAATTGTGTTCTGTATTCTTCGGCAAATAATTCTTTGAAAGAGACTTCTATTGCCTTCGCAAATTCTAACTTATACTTATCTTTAGCCACACTTAACATCCTAATTATGAACTTAGCCAAGAACAAATCTTAAAATTTAAAAAACACAGTCATTGACTGTTTAGAGAGACTTAGGATAAGCTGTTTTTGAGAAATATCAACTACAAATCAAACGGTGCGGTTTACGGCTGAGGCTATAATTTTTACCTCTTTTACCAGTTCTTCGTATTGGTCAAAATACAATGTCTGGGCCCCATCGGAAAAAGCAGCTTCCGGGTCATAATGAGTTTCTATGATAAGACCGTCGGCTCCGGCGGCTATCGAAGCTCTGGCCATTGGGGCGATTTTGTCTCTGATGCCAACTCCGTGTGAAGGGTCAGTTATTATGGGGAGATGGGTGAGTGATTTTAATACCGGTATTGCAGAAATATCTAGCGTGTTCCGGGTGAACGTTTCAAATGTCCGGATACCTCTTTCACAAAGGACAATGTTATGATTTCCTCCGGACATAATATATTCTGCGGCCATGAGAAGTTCTTTGATAGTTGCCGACATGCCTCGTTTTAGGAGAATCGGTTTGTCAACTTTGCCCAGTTCTTTTAGGAGGGCGAAATTTTGCATGTTGCGTGCCCCAACCTGAATCATGTCAACATACTTGAGAGCCGGAATTATATCCATTCTGTCCATAACCTCCGAAACCACGGCGATACCGTTTTCATCTCCGGCCTCGCGAAGGTACTTGAGTCCTTCTTCTCCCATCCCCTGAAATGAATATGGAGAGGTCCTTGGTTTGTATGCTCCACCTCGCAACATACCGGTTCCGGTCTGGCTGACAAATTTGGCTATTTTCTTTATCTGCTCCCTTGATTCTATTGAGCAGGGGCCGGCGATGAGACCTATTTTATTTCCGCCAAATTCAACATTGCCGACTTTGACGATCGTATTTTCCTGTTTGAATGTTCTGCTGGCCAGTTTGTATGGCTCGGATATTCTGATAACCTCGGAAACACCGTCAAAAACCTCAAAATCCCTGACATCTACTGACTGGGTATCTCCGACCACACCCAACACTATCTGGGAAGCGCCGGACGAACGATGGACATCGAACCCCCTGTTAAATAGCATTTCTAAGACGTGCTGAATTTGCTGATCCGAAGAATTTTTGTCCATTATGATAATCATTTGATATCTTTCTTCTTGTCAAAAACTTCGGTTCTCTCTAACCGGCGAGATTCATCAATTACTCTTTCAAAAAGTCTTACGATGGCATCGGGAGTTAAGGGTCCGGGGTTTTTACCGGTCAGATTTACAAATATATCTCTTTCACGAGTTGGATCAAAAAGCTTCTTGCCCCCTTCAAGCTTGATTTTTGCGACCTGTAAGACAAGTTCGGCTCTTTGGTTTAAGAGATACAGAAGCTTTATGTCAAGCTCGTCTATTTCTTTACGTAATTTATCTAAATCTTTATCAGTCATTATATTGCATTTCTAATAGATTTCAATAACCTGCCTGTTGATTTAAGCATTTCTCTTTTATTTTTTGCCCTTCTAATCAGTTTTATAATTGCTGAGCCAATAACCACTCCATCAGCGTACTTGACCATTCTTTTTGCGTCTGAGGCTGAGGCGATTCCAAAACCGGCGACAAACGGTTTCTTAATGTTTTGTCTCAGTCGCTTAAAGTAATTATCGGTATCTGTGTTAAAAACCTTTCCGGTTCCGGTGACTCCGGTAACCGTAACCGCATAGACGAAATCTGAGGAGAAATTGCTAATCTTTTTTAGTCGTTTATTAGAAGAGGTAGGTGCGGCTAAGAAAATAGTTGAGATATTGTTTTTGTCAGCCAGTTTCTTAAACGAGCCGGCTTCTTCAATGGGCAGATCAGGGATTATTAAGCCATCGAGTCCGTTCTTGCACATGTCTAACAGGTATTTCTGTTCACCATATTTGTATATTGGGTTAAAGTATCCCATTAGGATTAAGGGTATTTCTACTTTTTCTCTCAGCCTGCTTCCCAAACTAACAATTTCTTTTAAGCTGTTACCCTTTTTTAAGGCCTCAAATGACGAAAACTGAACTTCCGCACCGTCGGCAAGGGGATCAGAAAAAGGAACGCCTATTTCTATCATATCCACCCCGCAATCAACAGAAAGGGAGATCAAATTCAAGAAACTATTTTTGTCCGGGAATCCGGCCGTCAAAAATGGTATCAGCAATTTCTTGTTTCTGTTGTCCCTGAGATATGTTGAAATTCTGTTTTCCATATTAATTCAATTTCTTGTTTTCTTATTTTTGTATTCTCTCTAAGAGAATGCCCAGGTCTTTGTCGCCTCTTCCTGAGAGGCAGATTACTATATTATCAGATTTTTTGAATTTCTTTTTGTTCTTAATCAGATAAGCAATTGCGTGCGCTGACTCAAGGGCCGGTATGATCCCCTCTAATAACGTTGTCAGTTTGAAAGCGGCCAGTGCTTCTCTGTCGGTTGCTGAGCCGTAGGTGACTCTTTTTGTCTCTTTCAAATAAGAATGCTCCGGACCAATTCCGGGGTAATCCAAACCGGCAGAGATTGAGTGGGGCAGAATAACCTGTCCGTTTTCATCGGACATCAAATAACTATATGACCCATGAAGGACACCCGGTTTTCCTTTGGCCAGCGGTGCGGCATGTTCTTTTGTGGACAGGCCCAGTCCGGCGGCTTCCACGCCAATCAGTTTAACTTTTTTATCAGTCAGAAAGGCGGAAAATATTCCGATTGCATTTGATCCTCCCCCCACACAGGCAATAATATAATCAGGATTTGAGTTGAATTTCTCTTTGGACTGCTGCTTGGTCTCTTTGCCGATTATTGATTGAAAATCTTTGACTATCATCGGATAAGGATGGGGACCGACGACTGAGCCGATTATG
>JACZYS010000194.1 GCA_022570975.1 Candidatus Zixiibacteriota bacterium
ATCATCTTTTTCAGCCAGTTCCAACATGGTGTCACCAAAGACTTTAGTATATGCCGGTTTACCCGGGCTCTTTTTTTCCATCTGTCCGGTCAGCTTATCAAACTTGCCCACCCCATGATATTTGGTCGGGTTGCCTTCGGCCGGTTCAAACCCTTTGCCCTTGGTCGTGGCAACATGGAGCAGTATTGGCCCGGAAAGAGTTTTTATCTTTTCTAAAGTCTTAATGAGCAATGGCATATCATGCCCGTCTATCGGGCCAAAATACCGGAAACCCAGTTTTTGAAATAACATGCCCGGAACCAAAAGAGCCTGAACAGACTTTTCAATTCTGGAAATAGCACTCCTGATTTTGTCCCGTCGTTTAAATTTGCCTGTCATTTCCCAGATTTCTTCGCGAAGTTTATTAAATTTTTCGTCGGTTGTAATTGTTGTCAGGTATTTTGATATAGCCCCTACATTTTTGGATATTGACCAGGAATTATCATTTAATATTACAAGGAAATTACTTTTCAAACTTCCGGCGTTATTTAAACCTTCATAGGCCAGCCCTCCGGTCATGGCTCCATCCCCAACTATTCCAATGACATGATGATCTTGTCCGGCGTTGTCTCTTGCTGCGGCGAAGCCTAAAGCGGCGGATATGGCTGTTGAGGCATGACCGGCGCCAAAATGGTCGTATGGTGATTCATCACGTTTTGCAAAGCCGGACAGCCCGCCGTATTGACGGATAGAGTCCATCTGGTTTTTCCTGCCGGTCAATATCTTGTGGGAATAAGTCTGGTTGCTGACATCCCAGACCAGGCGGTCTTTGAGCAAGTCAAAAGCACGGTGCAGAGCAATTGTCAGTTCAACCGAACCCAAATTTGTGGCCAGATGTCCTCCGGTCTGTGAAACGGTGGAGATTATTGTTTTTCTCAACTCCGAGGCTAACTGGGGGAGTTTTTCTTCAGGAAGTTTTTTTAAGTCTTCGGGAGAGTTTATATTAGTAAGAATTTCTGTCTCTGGGTGTAATTCCATTAGTTCTCCCTTTGTCCAATATATTCTGCCAGGAAATTCAACATATTATCTTCCTTGTTATCCAATAGAGAGATTGCTTCATTTATTAATTTATTGGCAATTTCCCGGGCTTCTTTTTTTCCGGTTACTCCCGGATAAGTAGCTTTTTGCTTCTTGCTATCTGAGCCGGTTTCTTTGCCAAGCAGTTCTTGGTCTCCCTGAATATCAAGTAAGTCATCAACAATCTGAAAAGCGAGTCCTATTTTTTCGCCAAATTCTGTTAGCTTTTTCAGCTCCAGCTCTGTTGCCCCGGCCAGTATGGCTCCGATCCTCACTGAGCACCTAATCAGGGCACCTGTTTTTCTATTATGGATTGAAATAATTTCATCTTCTGTAAGCACTTTTCCTTCTGATTCAATATCGGCAATCTGCCCGCCAATCATTCCGGAAGTTCCTATTGCCTGAGCCAGCTCAACAACAGCAATTGGCGAGTTAGTCTGGGCCATAAGTGAAAAGGCTACATCGTGAAGGGCGTCACCGGCCAGAACAGCAACAGCCTCACCAAATTTTTTGTGACAGGTTAAAATCCCCCGGCGAAGATTATCATCATCCATACAGGGAAGGTCATCATGGATCAAAGAATAAGTGTGGACCAGTTCAATAGCTGTCATTGCTTTATAAATTGTCTCTTCTTTTTGGGACTCATTTCCGCAACAATAACGATAAGATGCATCGGCAATTATTGGCCTGACTCTTTTACCACCGGCCAAAACCGAATATCTCATGGCTTCATGTATTCTAACCGGGTCGGCAGATTCAGGCGGAAGATATTTATCCAAGAGGCCGTCAACCAGTCTTTTGGACTCCTCCAAAAACAACTTTCCATCAACTTTATCAGCAGATATCAATCTTCATCCCCATCAGTTTCAAATTCTTCTTCGGTGAACAGGCCATTTTTTTCTTTTATAACTTTAACTTTTTCTTCGGCTTGGCTTAACTTTTTGTTACAGAATCCGGCAATCTCAAGCCCCTCGGTGTAAAGAGAGATCGAGTCGTCTAAAGATGAATCGCCTGATTCCAATATTTCTGTGATCTCTTCCAGTCGCTCAACAGCCGATTCATAATTGTTATACTTCTTCTTTGACATTTATTTCAATTTTCTTCTTACAGACTTTTCAAAGGTAGAAAACAACAAACCATCGGACAAGATTGTTTTTATCAGCTCCCCTTTTGAGATATCATTAACCGAGATGATAATTGAATCATCCACGTCTTTTTTTGCCACAGAATACCCTCTTTCAATTATTTTCAAAGGTGAGAGAGTATCCAATCTGGCCAGGGCCAAAGATAACCTATTTCTGACCTTATCAAAAGAACTTTTTCCGGCCGATTTTAAAATTCTTATGAACTGGTCCAACTGCTGGGATTTCTGAAAAATCAGCTCTTCCGGTTTCCTGAATACCGGACGCTTTACCAGACTGAAAAGCTCATCCCTCAACTGCGAAATAAGGTTTTCCAACATATAATTTTGCTGATCAAGATTTTCTTTAACGGAATCAAGAAAGGCTTCTTTATCCCAAACGGCCAGTTCCGCCGCCGCCGATGGTGTGGCAGCCCTTAAATCAGCAACAAGGTCACAGAGGCTGGTATCGACCTCATGTCCGACGGCAGATATTATCGGAATTTTTGAGTCATAAATTGTCTTAACTAGAATCTCAGAATTAAAGCACCAGAGGTCTTCCTGTGACCCTCCTCCGCGTCCAATAATAATCAGGTCAATATCTTCCCGGCTGTTAAAATATTCAATCCCATTCTTGATTGTCTCATCTGCTCCCTCTCCCTGAACTTTTGCTGGAAAAATAGTCAGCTTAACGGAACTGTTTCTCCGCTTTGAGACATTAATAATATCTCGTACGGCCGCTCCTGTTGGCGAAGTCACAATTCCAATTTTGCTCACATACCGGGGAATTGGTTTTCTGTGCACCGGATCAAAATAACCGGCCTTGTGAAGTTTTTCATATAACTGCCTGAAAGCCAGTTCAAGTTCACCAATTCCGACCGGCCTGATTTTTTTGCAGCTCAGTTGATAATTCCCGCCCTGAGGATAAACGGTGATATCTCCGAAGGCCAAAACTTTCTGTCCCGGTTCCGGCTTGAATCTTAAATTGGCTGCAACTGAACGCCACATAACCATTTTTATGATCGCACCGTCATCTTTTAAGGTAATATATTTATGACCGGAGGCAGGTTCGGCATAGGCCGAAATCTCCCCTTCGACCCATATCTCCTTGAAAGATTCCTCAAGCTGATTTTTTATCATTCGGGTAATAGCAGTTACTGAATATGCTTTTGGAGAAGTTTCCATTATTTATTATATGTCCCTTTTGCTCAGGGTCAACAACAACACAGCCATAGCTGTTTTTTTAACATTTTACCAATAACAAAACTGAAGCGATTAGTTACATAACACAATGAATTTGAATCCCTTAAGACTCTTATCTAAAGTAACACAGGAGACTTATCTGGATTGGTTGAGATGAGACAAGATCAGTTCGGCAAGGGCTTTATTAATCCCTTGTGTATCAGCCAAATTTTCAGCCGTCAGCTTTTTGATTTTCGCAACTGAGCCAAATTTCTTGAGCAGCATTTTGGCTTTGGCCGGTCCTATTCCGGGGATATCATCAAGCTGAGATTTGATTGTTCTTTTTGACCTGACTTTTCTATTATAACTGATAGCAAATCGATGGGCCTCATCCCTCACCAATTTGAGCAGATTGAGTCCGGGGGAACTCTTGCTGACAGAAAGCGGCTCTGAGAAATTGGGCACATATACTTCTTCCAGTCTTTTTGCCAACCCGACAATCTTTTGGTCTTCCAGTTGCAAGTATTTCAGTTCCGCAACAGCGGCCGACAGCTGTCCCTTTCCACCATCAACTATCAGTAAATCCGGCATTGGCAGGTTTTCTTCTTTCCGCCGGAAAAAATATCTGCCGATTATTTCTCTCATCATTTTGTAGTCGTCCTGCCCTTTGACTCCCTTGATTTTGAAATGGCGATATTCTTTTTTCTTAGGCTTCCCATTATCAAAATAAACGCACGAGCCAACAGCATCTGTCACTCCGGTGTTGGATATATCAAAACAGACAATAGAGCGAGGAGAATATTCCAGGTTCAAATCTGCTTTAAGAGCTGTTACCATTTTACTGGTTCTGTCTTTTTGTTTTTGTTTTTGTATCAGCAGTTCATCCAGAAGGAGACGGGCGTTTTTTCTGGCCAGCTCAACAATCCGCAGATTTTCACCTTTTTTTGGGAGGACAATTTTCAGCTTCCCTTTTTTCATACTCTTGAGCCACATCTCAAAGAGTTTCTTTTGATTTATTTTAAAGGGGAGAAAAATTTCTCCGGGGAGGTTAGGCTGAAAGTTATAATACTGCGACAAAAAATTCTCAAG
>JACZYS010000195.1 GCA_022570975.1 Candidatus Zixiibacteriota bacterium
TGAGGGCTATATGAGTGCGAGTATTGTCGTTCTGTTCTTCAGTCATAATCTATTGCTTAACAACTCCCTAAATGGCGGCTTTCAGTTTTGCCAACCGTTCTTTGGCATCAAGATATCTAAAATTCCGGTCGTCTGATTCTTTCCATATTTCTATGACTTCTTCATATTGAATAATTGCTTTTTCTTTCCAGCCAGATTCTTCATAGGCCAGGGCCAGATCATATTGAGCAATTACTCTGTGAATAAGATTAGAACCAGTAGGGGCATCAACTCTTTTGATTCCCTTCTCCAGCATTTCAACCGCTTCGCCCAACCTGCCAGTCTTCAAATGACAAGCGCCTATTTTATACATCAATATTGATGACTTCTCAACCTGCACCACCGGTTCCCAAATTGAACGGGCTAAATCATAATCACCAAAGCTAAAAGCTATAATACCTTCAAATATATGACTAAAACGTTTGTCCATAACCGAGTTGATTGTGTCTCTGTAAATATTCGATTTATCAAGATATGTGTAAGCTGCTTCTTTATCACCCACCATAGAAGCATACATTGTAAAGGCTTCATAAATTGACCTTCTAACAATTTTACTATATGTAGAGTCAGACTTTAATTCCTCTTCTGCTTTATCCAGATATATTTTTAATGAGTCAAACCAGCTCTTGTCATTGGTCAAGTATCCAATCCCAATATACAATGTAATTTTTTGTAAATACCCTTTTCGGGATATTATTTGCTTTGGATTATTCTCAAGCTCATACATTTCAATAGCAAGATTCATTCTTTCTATCGCTTCATCTATGTTACCTCTATACAACGAAATCTGTGGTCTCGCCTGCCGTGCAAAAGAGCGCACACTTTTCCTTTCATCTCCTGCCAGTTTATTTATCAATTTATCGGCATCTTCATAATCTCCATTCAAAAGATGGAAGAGAGCTAATTGTCTTGAGCTCGATAAAAATTCAGGGTCAACTTCAAGTGCCTTTTTAAAAGATTCAATTGCTTTATCCAACTCTCCATTGAATCCAAAAATCTCACCCCTACTGTCGTATGGGTTAGCTTCATCAGGAACCAGCTCAATATATTTGTTAATTGCCCAGATAGATTTTTCATGCTGACCAAGAGAGGAATAAGTATAAGCAAGCAGATTATAGGCGTTCTTGAACATTGGATCTATTTCAATTGTCTTTTCAAGGAATATTGCCGCTTTTTCAAGTTCTCTACGATGAGGCCCCATATAAATAATCCCCAACTGAAAATATGCCAACTTCTCTTGTGGATACTCCTTTATTATCTGTTCATACAGTTCAATGGCCATATCAATATTTGCATATTTAAATTCTCTTAGAGCACGGATAAATAGCTGATCTTTCCTGCCAACCCTGTCAATAAGTTCCACAGCCTTATCTATATGTTTTTTCGTATCCGACATTATGATGGCTTTGGCATAATAGGCCATAGTAAAATTTGAATCCAGCTCTATTGCCCTGTCATATGATTCAAGACCCTCACGAATCTTAACTTTTCGAAATTTATCCCAGCCGTCCAGATAATATCGATATGCTTCTGTAGAATTTGTGTAATTTTTATGTGAGGCAAAGTCACTTACCGTTTCTTCAACTTCCGGCAATAAGAGACTTTCTGTTATTCCAATCGTTAATTTATTGGCAAGAGAAAATATATCTTCGCCGGCTTCACCGGTAATCCGAGGCGATGTCAGAATATTACCGGTAGGGACTTCTATCAATTGTGCCGTAAGAACAATGCTTGGCTCAGTACGCAAAATGCTCCCGGTAAGCATCCATCTTGCTTTTGCCTTTTCCGCAATTTGTGAAGCAACATTTCTGTCAATCTGCTTGACACCTTCTTGACCCAGTAATTTCAAGATATCATAAAGTCTTTGACTGGAGACAACCTTGATACCGTTTGCATTTGAGAGGTCTGAGATTAAAAGATTGGCAATAATTTCACCCAGCCTCTTTTCATCAGCCGGGTCAACAATATTATCAAAATACATAACCGCGATTACATTATCGGCCGCCTGGGCTTCATCTGTCGATGATATCTCAATTTTCCACGGCTTTAAAACAATTAGCAAAGCTACAATTATGATTACCGCCGTTGAAAGCATGACTTTCATAGACTTTCCGCCGGAAGACTCCCGTGCCTGAATCATTGTCTGGCTTGAGACTTCACCGCTTGAAATAGTTCTCAAGACCTGCTTTAGGTCTGAAACAACTCCTGCCGCCGTTTGATATCTGTAAGCCGGGTCTTTTTCCAGAAGTTTTGAGACGACTCGCTGGAGTTCATCGGGCACTTCATTCTTATATCTGGCCAACGGCTCAGGAGGGTCATTCGAAATTGCCTTGAGGGTGGCGACATCATTGTCTCTGCGGAATGGAGATTTACCGGCAATCAACTCATATAATACTAAACCAAATGAAAAAAGATCTGATCGTTCATCAACTGCTTTACCGTTAACTTGTTCAGGTGACATATACCCAACCGTGCCCAGAGTAGACCCGGTTTTGGTAAGGTGTTCTTTGCCTTGAATAGCCGCTAAGCCAAAATCAAGAATTTTTGGACGGCCATATGAGTCTATAACAATATTTGATGGCTTGATATCCCGGTGAATAATGTTTTTATCATGAGCTGCTCCAAGACCATCGCAAATCTGAATGGCCAGTTCAACAATTCTTTCAATCTCCAGTTCTTTATCTTTATGGTAATCCCTGAGAGACAACCCCTCGACCAGCTCCATAGCAAAATATGGACGGCCGAGATATTCATCTACCTCGTAAATGGTGATAATATTGGGGTGATTCAAATTTGCGGTAGCTTCCGCCTCACGAATGAAACGGGTCCTGAAATCCTTGTCGGTCGCATGTTGAACCGGCATAAATTTGAGAGCTGCTTTTCTTTTGAGCTTTGTGTCTTCGGCCAGAAATACCTCACCCATTCCACCGGCACCAATTTTTTCAATTATGGTGTAGTGCGAGACTTTTGTCCCTTTTGACAGGGGTATATAGCTGCGAGTTTGGTCGTTATGTTCTTCTGGCAATAGATACCCTATTCAATAAATTATTTCAGTCTGTTAAATATAAGAATGAATATTCGGGTGGAATTTGCAACAAGAAAATGTGACACTTATAAAAACCAGATCGGGCTATAAGTTTGTGTTAGGAACATAATTTGGATAGAAAATTTTAAGAATACTATCTGTTTTGACTATGGATGGGCACAATTTGGACATGCACTTGCAAGACTTGAGACATCTGTACCACATTCAGGACATTTTCTTAATGACATACAACCTCCAAGACAATCTTCAATTGTCAATATAATTGAAAAATTCAGAAATTGACGTTATTTGCACAAAGTACAATTATTTCGTTTGCAATCATCTATGCATGCACCATAGCAATTACTAAAATTTTTGCAGCCACCGTACATTTTGCAATCTTCATAAATGTGGCAGCTCTTTGGTCTGCTAGCTACGTTCGTAGGTGATTTCTTTTTCGCTTTCTTGTTGTTGTATGTAAACCTATTCTTAATCTTGGAAACTCGATACATATTATCCCATCGTTCAAAAGTTATGTCAATCAGCTGATCATCGATTCTCCAATGATGAGTCACTATCAAGCTTCCATTTTTTTGGTCATTTTTTACATCAGATTCCGATATTCTGTCGAATTTGGTTAAAACTTCAAAGACTGAATCAGCATGAAGGCCTTTTTGTATTGATCTTCCTCTTACGGTTAATACTGCAACCTCTTTCCAAGAAAACTCCGATTTAGCTTCAGAATAAGTGTAATCAAGATCTGTGCTTCCAGAGTCAACTGTTATGAATGCAATCCTATTTGTCACTATAGGTTTTCCAAAAATAGAAACCTGATAATCATTTAGTCCAGATTTATCTGCCTGATATATTATCATATCTACTAACTTCCTTGTATCTTTTGGATTGTCCCAGACTTTGGAATTTAACCATATAGATACATGGTCTGAATCTAGCGAGTCTTTTATGATTTCTTCAAATAGATAATGGTTCTTACACAGTTCAAGAATTATATTTCTAAAATCTACATCAATTGTACCTTCAGAATGAACTGTTGAAGAAAATACCAAAACCGATAGAATAGTCCCAATTATTCTTAATGAAGTCCTTATGATTCCCTCCTTCATGTCTTAAGATATCTCTTATTTGATTGTCTTTTAATATATGAGCTAACTTCCTACTGTCAAGTAGAAGGAATTTTCATCAACTAGTTTCTGAATCTTGGTTACTTGCGAAGCATAAGTCATACGAAGTTTGTATGTGCCGAAGGGGGGATTCTCCGACCCCTATTTTGCTATGTTGTTGAAAGATGGCAATTTAGTCCATAACTCATTATCACTCAATGAAATTGTTCTTTTATATTCTATTG
>JACZYS010000015.1:0-6442 GCA_022570975.1 Candidatus Zixiibacteriota bacterium
CGAAGAAGGCGGGTTATAAAAGTATTGACTAAATAAATTGTAATTTTATATTATAATAGTTTTTGTTTTACAACTAAAGGAGTACACATCATGTCCGAAGTAAGAAGAATCTTGAGCACCTCATTTATTTCACTTCTTTTAGTGATTTGGGGATTATTTATGGTGTGTAGCGGACGCGTACCAACTGTCGCTTATGATGACGAATTTGCCGACCCAGAAGGCGGTTATAGCGAATCTGAAAACTCGGATTTAATGACGCAATTGGCGTTTTTGGATGAAGAGGCAACAAAACTAGAAGATTTTCAAAGGCGGGCAGGTACCACTTGTCCACGCTTAAGGCTTTGTCTAAAAGCTCTTCAGATCGCTGGTAGTCTTGACCATTTCTGATTCTCCAAAGAACTCTGCCAAGTCCGGTAAGCCAGTCCGGCTGATTTCTATGAGATTTTTCCAATGAATTAATACTGTTTATTGCATCTTCTGTCAGACCACAATTGAATTGTGATCTAATTTTCATTAGCCTTGCCTGTTTGCGAGTGGCCGAAATTCCCGGCAAATCCTCAAGTCCGTTCAGTGCTTGGACCGGTGAATCAAACTTGGCATATTCAATAGCAATCAGATAACGCAGCAATAATTGGAAATTAAAATTATACTTTTCCCTTTCCATAATATTTCTCATGTACATCATTTCCTGCATTATTTCCAAACCGTCAAATAATGGCCCTCTGGCACTTAACTCATAAAAAGAGCTGCTCATTCCTTTTGGTACATATTTCCTGTAGGTGACCGAGGCCTTAATAGCCGGGGGATGCTCTTTGAGCCGGTGATATATGAAGATGTCCATCGCGCTTCTTAGTTTTTCGCCACCCCCCATAGAGACAACTTTGTCTTTGACATTCCTTGCCTCGTCAATATTCAAAACCTGCAAAGTGCGGAAAAAATGACGGGTAAGATAATCAAAATCATAATCGGAATCCTTAAGTGAGATGTTACTTAATGCAATTGCAGAATCATACATGCCCAATTCCTGAATATAATCAGCAGCCCGAATATAAAATAAAGTAGAATTTGATTTACTCGCCAGAGCTTTGTTATACTCTGTTTCGGCTGAATCAATTTGGTCATTTTTCAACAGAGAAAGAGCAATAAGAGCATAATATTCTCCTGGCCGTTCAGCTTCAAGATTTGAATCAGACAATATTTTTCTGGCTCTCCTGCTATCATTATGAATAATTAATGCCTCTGCAAAGAGTAATTGATTATCTGAATTGTTTGGATCCAATTCATAAAGAGATACAGCTGACCGAATCATCTCGCTTTCCAGTTCATACATCTTGAAAATTTCATAGCTTCTCTTTAATGCCGGGGCAAATGATGGCCTTGAATCAATAATTGACATATAAACATGGAGAGCATCCAGGAAGCGAAACTCTCTTTCAAATTTTAACCCCAGGCCAAAATATCCGCTGGGATCAGATAAATCAGAATCCGCAAGCTGCTTGAAAATGGAATCGGCAGCATCAGTTTCAAATTTTCTTAGATGATTTTGTGCCTGTTCAAACGGAGTCTGAGTTTTTTCATTAGTAGAATCTGAGCAGCTAAAAAGAGATATTAAAATCAGTAAAATTGCAATTTTTTTAAGCATCGTTAGCCTTTTTTAGTTCAAATAAACAAAACATAGTAACTATTTTTATACAATTGTCTCCTGAATAAATATGATTTTCCCTCTCATCAAAGTCTTTTTTTGGATATTTCTCTAAAATACAGCAAATTTTGCACCGATATTTAAAAAATAATAGTAAAAGTAATAAAAAGAGGTTATATTTGTAATATGATAACACTCACTTCTGAGAAATTGTGCAAATTTTACCGGAAGAGGGCTGTTGTTGACGGCGTTTCAATCGAGGTAGAACAAGGTGAAGTCGTTGGCTTGCTTGGACCTAACGGAGCAGGAAAAACTACTACCTTTTATATGCTAATAGGCTTTATTTCACCGGACGGCGGGCAGGTTTTTCTTGCTGATAAAAACATTGGAAGATTGCCAATGTATAAAAGAGCTAACTTGGGTATAGGCTATCTTGCTCAGGAAGCCTCTGTCTTCAGGAAAATGACTGTAGAAGATAATATCATGTCTGTCCTTCAGTTTCGCAAAATGAGCAACGATGAAAGAAAAAAAAGAATGAATGCTCTCTTGGAGGAGCTGGATATTGCTCACCTTAAGAAGAATATGGCCTATACTCTTTCCGGCGGTGAAAGAAGGAGAGTGGAAATAAGCCGTGCACTTGTAAATGAGCCCAAGTTTATTTTGCTTGATGAGCCATTTGCAGGGATTGACCCAATTGCGGTAGAAGATATTCAGAAAATAATTGAAAAACTGGTTGAGAAAGGACTGGGAGTCCTGATAACCGACCATAACGTGAGAGAGACTTTATCAATTTGCAAACGAGCCTATATAATGTGCGATGGAAAAATATTGAAGGCAGGAACTTCTGAGTATCTGGCCAATGACCCTGAGGCAAGAAAAATATACTTAGGAGAGAAATTCCGCCTTAATTAAGGCTTTTACTGTTTAATTAATGAACGAACTTTATGATAATGTTAAAATTAGTAATCTTCACGCCCGATAAAAGAAACAACAGAAAAGTTGTACTACTTTAAGGGAATGAGGTTTTGATAAGATGAAATTAGGTTTGCATCTAAATGTAGGATTAAGACAGACGCTGGCTCCTCAGTTGATCCAGTCTCTCAAGATGCTTCAGATGCCTGTCCTGAAACTGGAACAGACTATCAGACATGAGCTGGCAACAAATCCACTCTTAGAAGAGCTTGAAGAAGTTGAAGCGGATAATCTGGATGAGACTGAAGATGAAGAGAGCTCCAAAGATGAGATTGATTGGGAAGATTATCTTTTTGATGATGACGACGGCTACAAAGTAAGAGAAATGCGTGAGACAACTGAAGAGAGATTTGAAAGCACGGCCACTCAGGGCAAGAATTTGTACCAGCACTTAACCGAGCAATTATCGTTTTTAAAATTATCGGAACAAGAGCACCTTATTGGGGAATATATTATAGGCAATATTGGACCGGAAGGATATATTTCTATTTCCGCTAGAGAAATGGCAGAAGAGCTCTCCATTGATGTTGAACTGATAGAAGAAGTGTTAAAGTTGATTCTACGTTTTGACCCTCTTGGAGTTGGGGCCAGAGATTTGAGAGAATCTCTTCTCATTCAACTCAAGGACAAAGGACTTGAGTACTCTTTGGCTTATAGAATTGTTGATGGTCATATTAATGATCTGGATAAGAAATCGATTCTGCAAATAGCAAAGTTCATGTCAGTTACTCTAGAAAAGGCTCAGGCTGCTATGAATGTTATAAAAAACCTATCTCCCACACCCACTTACGGAAGATTTGAACCGGCGGCAATGCCTATTGTACCGGACTTGACAGTGGAGAGATTTGGTGAAGAATATGTCATAGTTCATAATGACAGTTATGTCCCTCGACTGAGAATAAATAACAACTACAAGAACCTGATTAAACGAGGTAATTCATCTTCCGGAGATACTCGCAAATATGTAAAGCAGAAGCTTGAGCAGGCGAGGTGGCTTTTGAACTCCATCAATCAGCGCAGGTCTACAATGATAAGAGTTATGGGAGCAATTGTTGAAAGACAGAAGGAATTTTTTGAACATGGACCGGCATATATCAAGCCATTGATAATGGAAGATATTGCGACCGAGGTTGATATGAATGTTGCTACCATAAGCAGAGTTGCCAACAGCAAATACGTGCAGACTCCATACGGCGTCAAAGAGATAAAATACTTCTTTAACTCAGGTATTGCTAAAGAAGACGGTGAGGATATGTCCAAGCTGTCAGTAAAAGAAAGAATCACTGAGTTAATAAAAAAAGAACCTCTTGAAAAACCATATTCGGATCAGGAGATTTTTCGAAGGTTAAATGAAGAAGGAATCAAGCTGGCCAGAAGAACTGTGACCAAGTACAGGGAAGAGATGAAAATTAAGCCGGCAAGATTACGAAAACAGATCACTTAAGAATTTGAGACATACATGATTGTAGTACCATAGGATGGGAATACTAAATGGACAGAAATCTCGCGCTTGAAAGCGTAAGACTAACAGAAGCTGCTGCTCTTTCTTCAGCCAGATGGATGGGAAAAGGGGACGGAAAGGCTGCAGACCATGCCGCTGTCGAAGCGATGCGAAAAGTCTTTGATTCAATTTCAATTTCAGGACGAGTTGTTATAGGCGAAGGTGAGCGAGACGAAGCTCCTATGCTTTATATTGGTGAAAAAGTTGGCAATAGCGATGGTGATGGACCGGAAGTGGATATTGCCGTAGACCCGCTTGAGTGCACCAATTCTGTGGCCTATGGAAGGTCAAACGCAATGGCCGTATTGGCTATGGCTCCCAAGGGAGATTTCCTTGCCGCACCGGATATCTATATGGACAAAATTGCGGTAGGGCCGGAAGCTGCTGACGTTATTGACTTAGCTCTGCCTATAGAAGAGAACCTGAATAGGGTTGCCGAAGTCAAAAATTATGATATTTCAGATCTAACGGTTGTAATTTTGGAAAGAGAGCGTCACAAACAATTGATCGAAAGAGTCAGGAAATCTGGTGCCCGAATACAACTTATTACTGATGGAGATGTGGCCGCGGCAATAGCTGCTGCTCTGCCGGGTACGGGGATAGATGTTCTGGTAGGAATTGGAGGCTCTCCCGAAGGTGTGCTGGCTGCTGCCGCTTTAAGATGTATTGGCGGGGAGATTCAAGCCAGACTAATACCTCGTAATCAGGAAGAGATTGACAGAGCCAAGAAAATGGGCGTGAAAGATATAAATAAAATATATAAGTGTAATGAGCTTGCAAGAGGGAATGACTTGATGTTCGCCGCCACCGGTGTAACTGACGGAGACCTCTTAAACGGAGTAAGATACAGACCGGATGGCGCGACCACTCATTCATTGGTTCTCCGTTCGGCAAGTTTTACCAGGAGATTCATAATAACAGAACATTATTTTGACCAAGAGCCACAATTTTAATGGGCATGAAAAGGAGAGGCCAGCCATGCAAAAAAGTATTACCGCTCGTCATTTTGATTTGACCCCGGAGATGAAACAAAGTTGTGAAGAGGAGATTGACCGACTTGGCAAATTCTTTGACAATATTATTTCGGCTGAGCTGGTACTGGACAAGGAGCGTCATTTGAGAAAAGCAGAGCTAAAAGTAAGAGTATATAATTCCACTATTACCGGAACTGCCAATACCGACGATATTTATAAGTCTGTTGCCGAGGCTGCTGATAAAGTTAAAGTGCAGCTCCAAAAATATAAGGGAAAGCTTAAAAACAAAAAACCGGAAGTTATAACAGAGACAATTAACTCCCTGACAAGACCAACTACCGATGTCGATGAAATTGATATTTGAGCATTAAAAGTCAAATCAACAGGCAGCAAATAAAGAGGTGGTATTATCTTACTGCCTCTTTTTTTAATAAATCATCAACAAAGAAACTCCTACAACAGCTAAAAGAGCTCCAAACAGAGAACGGCGTGACACTTTTTCTTTATAATAAAAAATTACCAATGGAATAATCATTATCGGTACCAGAGCATTAAGGGTTGCGGCTATTCCGGTTTCTATATACTTGATAGCTACAAGAGAAAGCCAGACACCCAGAAAAGGTCCGGCTATTGTCCCACCTGCGCT
The DNA here is from genome assembly GCA_022570975.1 of Candidatus Zixiibacteriota bacterium. Classification (GTDB taxonomy): domain Bacteria; phylum Zixibacteria; class MSB-5A5; order GN15; family FEB-12; genus JACZYS01. The sequence continues at coordinate 5,736 of JACZYS010000015.1, forward strand.
CAAGGCCATGGCTCTTTTGTTTCTCATGGCCTCAAAGACTTTTGGCAGACTACCCCGGACTGCGGAAAAAATCCAGATTGCTGAGAGAGCAAAAAGCAGTCTTATGTAGGATGCCATAAACGGCTCAACCTGAGCCCCGGAATAGACCATTCCCTGCTTGGCAAGTATCAACCCGAGCGCTTGTCCCATAGCTCCGCCAAGAGCATACAAGCCGCCTTTTATTAGAATTTTTCGGTCATGTGGGATAGCATTATTGTTTTCTTTGTTTTTTTCAAGAACAACCCAAATAATCCCGGATACTGTAATTAAAATTCCCAGAATATTCAAGAACGAGAGTTTTTCACCTAAGAAAACCCAGGCAATAATTGCAGTCAAAATTGGATTACAGGAAAATATCAAAGTTGTCAGACGAGGTCCTAACAAAAGCAATGACTTGAAAAGGGAACTGTCTCCCAGAGCCAGACCAATAACTCCTGAGAGACCCAACCAGAGGCATTGCTCAGAGCCTATACCACCGGGCATTACCGTGCCTGTAGTGATGAGTAAAATGGAGGCGTATAAAATAACGGCCATTAAGAGACGTATCTTATTTAAAAGATAAGCCCCGATTAGTTTCCCTGATTCAGAGAATAAAATGGAAGTAAATGCCCAGAAAAAGGCTGTCGATAATGCTGCTATTTCACCTATATATTCCACCGAAAGAATAT
>JACZYS010000015.1:6452-13645 GCA_022570975.1 Candidatus Zixiibacteriota bacterium
CAATAATGTCTATTCCATGTCCTGTAATCCTTCCTGCCCATCCATGGGAACCTGCATTAGTAGTTGTTATTGTGCCATGAGACAGATTATGTTCTATTAGTAAAAAATCATGCTGAGTTTAAAATAAATAGCGGACTCGTCATAATAACATAACATTCGAACATCTCTGGGAGAGAAAAGTGATGACAGGGTGCCGCCAATGTCCATGTAAATATCTCTTTTGGACCAACCTTCGCGATAACCGTCATCCAGTTCCTTTATCAGTCCAAGACCTATTGAAAAGACAGAAGAAATAAATTTGTCTTTGGTAATTCTATAAGACAGGTCGGCCAGAGAATAACTACCCATATAATGCACAAATTTATCAGGAGATTTTATTACCCAGTTTTTGTTATCTACAAAATACCAGTAATCTTTTGTGACTGGAAGCTCTTTGAATTTATCATTTCGGGGGTAAGATCCTGCCTTAGCCGTTTCAATGGGAAGGAGAGACATGCCAAGGCAGAAAATTATGATCAGGAATATGATTTTTATAATCTTTTTCATTTCAATAGAGCCAATTGCAAGGAGTATGCCGGTTTTCCAGCGAAAACTTTTAGGACGGTAAGTTTATGTAGTCTAAGTTGTTACGAGTAATTTACTACTCGTGTCCGGGAGTGCATTTTAAATCATACTGTGAAACAAAATTCAGAATTATGAAAAAGGCTTCCTAATTTTCAGAAAGCCTTTATTGATTGATATCTTCGCCCTTCGTAGAGGTATTGTGATAAGTGTAACTGTCTCAATTGCAAGAGTGATAAAAGTAATTGTAAAATCCGCATTGTTCTGTTATAATATTTATATGACTATCTATTTTAGGTTTGAGCAAATCAAGAGTTGGAGACTTAAAATCGGAATGTTCATACTTGTATCATTCATTTCTTCTGCAATCAATGCTAATGACTGGAGGACTTATCAATACAATGCCCAGCATATTGGTGTGTCAGATGCCGATAGCTTAAATTTCCCATTACAATTGAACTGGGAAAGACGAATATCAACACCTAGAGAAGATCGAAATGCACATTTGATGCCATTAACAATAGTAGGAAATAGAGTATTTGTTACAAATACAAATACAGGCATGCATCAATGTGATTGTGGAATTTTTATGTGCCTTGATGTTTTTACTGGAGATTCGCTTTGGAGCCCGACTATTGATAATGGTACTTATCTGTCGCAGGCTACTTATGCTTTTGGGAATGTCTATTTTCAAAAAAGCAGAGGAGACGAACCTTCAACAATATATTCATACAAACTCTTTACCGGAGAAAAAAATTGGAGCGCAACATATCCAACGCAAATTACTAGGCCATTTGCTCCAACAATTTATGACAGTCTCCTGTTTTTTTGCGGAGGAACGTATGGTGGATTGTTCTGTGTTGACCCTTTTACTGTTGAACAGAAATGGTTTACGCGTTTTGCACCGTTTGATGCCTGGTCTCCAACGGTTTATAAAGGCAAAGTTTATGGAGAATTCAACGGCTACATGGGAATTTATGATCTCTTAACCGGAGAACAACTCAAAGTATTTTATATTAGAGACACAACAAACAAAGTTAGCAACAATTTACAAGAACCCTTTCACTCGCTTTCTACCCAGACTGGCTTCGCATACTGCTCACCCGTGATTGATACTGTTAAGGAAGTTTTATATAATAATTCCATAATTGAATTGACTGCCTATGATATTAATGAAGATTCAATTTTATGGTACAGAAAGGGCAAGTTCTTTAACTATACGATCAACGGAATCAATGCAACTACTCCGCCCATATATGATGATAAAGTAATAATCTTGGACAGCACCTGTTTAGTAGTAATTGATGCCAATTCAGGTGAAGATTTGTGGGAGTCGTGTGATGATGGTAATCTTATTTATAATCCGGTAATTGGTAATGGTTACGTTTTTGTGTCGTCGTATGTTCAGGTTTATGCAATTGATTTAGAAACATATGAAACAGTCTGGACATATCCCGTGGGCGGAAATTTGAGTCTCTCCAACAACGGATTGTTCATATCATCAGATGATGGGATGGTTTATTGTTTTGGGGATATTGTCTCATTTGATTCAGCTGTTGTTGCAGATACCGGTGATATAAAAACAGGAGTCGAAGAACTAGCGAATGGGATACCAGAAGGGTTCTCTATATCACAGAATTACCCCAATCCATTTAACCCGGATACAAGAATCGAATTTTCATTGCCAACCTCATCTATTACAAAGTTAGAAATATTCAATATTACCGGACAGCATGTGAAGACATTGTTCAATAAGAAATTGTCGCCTGGAAATCATGTAGCAAGTTGGGATGGAAGAGATGACAATGGCAATATTCTCTCTTCAGGAATTTATTTTTATAAATTGTCAACTGAAGAGTATTCTACAAGCAAGAAAATGATTCTTTTAAAATAATGTTTTCCCAAATGCAATTCTTAAAGCTTACTTTCAAACACATCACGAGGGAATTCTAAGCCAATTACCAGAGTGTACCTCTGCTCTCTACCTTGCCAACTACCCGACTATTCTGGCTACATCCTTGACCAGGTCGCCGGGTTTTAAAGTTATCAAACGCACGCCTTGCGTGTTGCGGCCAATTATCTTGATGTTCTTGACTGATTGCCGGTTGGCGATACCGTTTTTGGTAATCAGAATCAGTTCATCTTCGTCCAGGACTTCTTTAATTGTCACAACCTCGCCGTTTCTATCAGAGGTTTTGACGTTGATGATTCCTTTACCGCCTCGATTGGTGACGCGGTAGTCATCAATTGAGGTTCTCTTCCCATATCCGTTTTCAGTAACAACCAACAGTGAACTGTCTCTTTTTACGACTACCATTCCTATGGCGTAGTCGCCTTTGGCAAGTTTGATTCCTTTGACTCCGTAAGCAGTTCTTCCCATGCTGCGGACTTTTTCTTCCGGGAAGCGGATAGCCATACCTTTTCTGGTTGCAATAACAATTTCAAAAGTGCCATCTGTTAAAGCGGCTTCAATCAGTTCATCATCTTTGGGAAGATTCATGGCGTTGACACCGGCAACTCTTGGGTGAGAGAAGGCATCCAGAGGTGTTTTCTTGATTACTCCTTTGCGAGTAGCCATAACGACATACTGGTCTTTTGAGAATTCTCTTACTTTACAGAAAGCAGTAATCATTTCCCCTTTTTCCATTTTGCACATATTGACAATAGGTTTTCCTTTTGCGGTTCTTCCGCCGGTGGGGATATTATGAACTTTCACCCAATAACAACGTCCTTTGCTTGAGAAAAAGAGAATATAGTCATGGGTTGAGGCAACAAAGAGATGTTCGGCGAAATCTTCTTCTTTGGTCTCAATGCCGATAACACCTTTTCCGCCTCTTTGCTGATTACGGTATGAGGTGATGGAGAGCCGTTTAACATAGCCCAGGTGGGAAATAGTTATGGCCATTTCTTCGTCGGCAATCAAATCTTCGACAGTCATTTCCTCGGCGGCATCCTGAATTTCTGTTCTTCTATCATCACCAAATCTGGTCGCCAAATCAGTAGTTTCATCTTTGACAATATTCAAGCGCATCTGTTTGGAATCCAAAATTGCCTTTAATCCGGCAATTTTTTTAATCAGTTCCAGATACTCATCTTCAATTTTCTTGCGTTCCAGTCCGGTAAGTCGGGCCAGACGCATTTCAAGAATTGCTGTTGCCTGACGCTCAGATAGTTTGAATTTTTTTATCAATCCGGCTTGGGCGGTGGCGGTATCTTTTGATTTTTTTATCAGCTCAATAACAGCGTCTATATTATCTAAGGCAATCCGGTAGCCCTCTAAAATGTGGGCACGTTCTTCTGCTTTTTTCAGATCAAACTTTGTTCTGCGAACTATAATTTCATGGCGGTGGTCAATAAAGGCCTGCATAAATTCTCTAAGAGACATTAGTTTAGGTTCACCTTTGTCCAGGCCAACCATGTTAACCGAAAAAGTTACCTGCATGGTGGTATGTTTGTAGAGCTGATTTAAGATGACTTCAGCTTGAACATCACGTCTGAGCTCAACAACAATCCGCATGCCATCGCGGTCTGATTCATCGCGAAGGTCGGTGATGCCGATTATTCTTTTGTCTCTTACCAAATCAGCAATTTTTTCAATCAGGTTGGATTTGTTTACCTGGTATGGGATTTCAGTGATAACAATCGCTTCTTTTCCGCTCTGCATATGCTCAATAGCGGCTCTGGCTCTTACAGAAAGATGTCCCTTGCCGGTTTCATATGCTTTTCTAATGCCTTCGCGTCCGTTAATAATTCCACCGGTAGGAAAATCCGGGCCGGGGATAAAATGCATCAGTTCGGCATTGGTGGCTTTTGGATTGTCAATCAAGTGGACAATAGCTTTGGTAACTTCATTTAAATTATGAGGCGGGCAATTGGTGGCCATGCCAACGGCAATACCCGTTGAACCGTTGCAGATTAGGTTTGGAAATTTGCCGGGGAGGACCACAGGCTCTTCACGGGTAGCGTCATAATTTTCGATGAAATTGACAGTCTCCTTTTCCAAATCAGAAAGAATCTCAACCGCTATCGGCGTCAGTTTTGCTTCCGTATAACGCATGGCCGCGGCACCGTCTCCATCAATCGAGCCAAAATTCCCCTGACCGTTTATTAAAGGGTAACGCATGTTGAAGTCCTGTGCCATTCTGACAAGGGTCGGATAAATCACCTGTTCACCGTGGGGGTGATAGTTGCCGGAAGTGTCACCGGCAATTTTTGCGCATTTTCTGTGAGCCTTATTTGGTTGAAGGTTAAGGTCGTTCATGGCCACCAAGATTCTACGGTTGGATGGTTTTAATCCATCTCGGATATCCGGCAAGGCACGATTGGTGATTACTGACATTGAGTAATCCAAATATGAGGATTTCATCTCCTCTTCTAAGAAAATAGTTTCAATTTTTTGGCGGTCTAAAGCCATTGTAAATCCCCTAAGTAGTAGGTAAAAGGTCTGTATTTCATGAACACTAAAAGTATAGTTTTTTTCTCCTTCAGGCAACAAAAAAAGAGCCGATATGTTGAATATATTCGACTGTTAAACAAGAACTTAGCAAGATTCTTAGCCTCTTTTTGCAGAGCTGTAATTTGTTTAAAAATAAACGGCCAAAACATGAGACATATACTTTTTTCATTTGTAATAATTTTGGTAGTTTCTATTGGATTTATAATGAGAATTGATAATTCACCGAAGTCCGATGAAATTCCAGAGGGCATTTTAAGGTTTTCGTTCAATCCGGTTTCTCTTGAGGGGAGTTGGTTTTCGCCGGGGCTTTTTCATAATGTCGAAGAGGATTATAATATGTCAGTAATGGGCTATCTGGATATCATAAGCACAAAAAACAAAAATGAGTTCATGACCTATATGAATTCTGAGGGGGGAGAATATTTTTATTCAGACAGCGGTCAGTTGCGTATAATAAACGACTCGGTTTTTTGGGACATATGGGAGTTTGGTTATGAGAAAATGTCATACAAAGGTAAGCTGGAAGGTGATATTATTTATTTGATATCAGAAGAAGACGGAATTAAGCAAAAGTATCTGCTGTATTTTGTATTGCCAAATCAATTATATTACAGAAACGAGATATTTGTAGACCTGGCAAAAACAAACTGGGTGGAGTATAGTTTTAGGAAAGAAGCATAACTTACTTGAAAAGTAATTTTGAGAGATATTGCGGCTTACTTTCTTTTTTGTCATGCCTGGCCTTATTTTCAATGGCTAATATAATAGCGGGTGAAAGAGAAGAATTAAATCTTAAGTCTCTTGATGGTGACTGGGAGGGAAAAGGAACAGTAGTTGTGCCGGGAACTTCGATAACGATGGATATAGAAGGAAGCGCCCGGTTTGAATATATAAATGAAGATAATTATCTGAAGACAAGTATTGTAGCCGAAAAATTTATGTTCACATACCGGGATACCGGTCATATGGTTTATGATAATAAATCAAATATAGTGACCTGGGAAATCTGGAACAACATCAAGCAGTATGCCAAATACGAAGGGGTCTATAAAGATTCTGTTATTTCCACCACCAGAAATCATAGGGGTAGGCTTTATTTTGCCCGGATTGAAATTAAACACCCGGACAGTTTGGTTTTTATATTATCGGAAAGTCAAAAAGATGCAGAGCCGATCAACCGGGCCTCAATTCTTTTAGTAAGAAAAACCATTCCACCCCCGACAGACTAATGGTTATCACCGGCCGGTTCCAAATACCAGTGCCAGGATTCCCAGGGAATAAGACCGGTTGTGTCTTCTCCATAAGTCTCTACAAAGCCATATCCGGCAGCATTTTCTTTTAGCCATCGGTAAGTTTCAGAATTTGCAAAGAGGGCCACGCTGGGGACAAAATCTACTGCTCTTCCGGTATGGTGCTGGGAATATCCGGGTGGAGCAACATAGTTGATTACTTTTTCATACGGCTCGCCGGAGAGCATTCTCTCTTTTATTATTCTTTTCTGAAAAGATTTTGACCTGAAGCCAGAGTCAACTATCAAAAAAACTGAATCCTTTTTTGCCGCTTCTGACATTTCGTTCAGGGCAGCTTTAGTTTCCGGCAAAAGATATATACGGTAATCTTCAAAGGTCAGACTGTCCGGAATTTTAACCAGTTCACTCGTCTCAGGCATTAGCAGCGAGTCAATTTTTTTGCCGCACCAACGCTCCGGTAGAAAGTATTGCAGGTCTTCAATTGTAATGTATTCCTGGCAATCTTCGCCGGACCTTAACTCAATAGACATTAGTAAGAGTGAGAAGACCAAAATAAAAAAAATCAGCTGTTTTTTCATATGAATAATATAAAAAAAGGTCACCAAAATAGTGACCTTTTTATTTATGACTTCTTAGTGTTCCCGGAGGGACATTATTCTGCCTTCCAGCATCAAGAGCTGTCCTGACGATGTACACATTTTTATCAAGTCAAGCAAGTTGGCAAAGGTTGCTTCTTCTTCCACCTGTTCATGTATGAACCACTGGAGGAAATTTTCGGTGGCATAGTCATTTTCTGTGCGGGCAAGTTTTACGATTTTATTGATAGATGCCGTTACGCCCTGCTCCTGTTTAAGAGCCGTTTCGGTAATCTCTTCAACCGACTTATAGTTGGCTTTTGGTTTGGTCAGGGCAGTCAGGGTAGTCTC
>JACZYS010000015.1:13655-19952 GCA_022570975.1 Candidatus Zixiibacteriota bacterium
TGAAACCATTTGGCAAATGTGCTGAACCCCATTGTTTCGCAGGCAAAAGACATGGCCAGATAAGACCAGTAGGCCTGGAACTCATTGTTGATCTGGTCATTTAAGGCAGCGGCCATCTTTTTTGAAAGCATATTTTCTTCTCCTGAATCATTTTATGTTAAAAAATATTTTCGTTTTCTTTCTAACCGTAATTTCAGATAAAAGTTGAAAAAAACAAGACATAAATTAATAAATCTGCGGTAACTGAAAATAATTTTCATTTTCATTCTGGATTGACTCGAAAAACCTGCGTAGTTTTAATCTTTTGCCGTTCTCCAAAATTGATTATGTTCCTGTTGTGAGGAAATTACATGTTCAAATATAAGTCGACTGTAAAGATGAGAGACAGTGATGCTGCCGGAATAATGTTTTTTGGTAAGTATTATTTTATTGCCCATGATGCTTACGAAGCGTTTATGGAATCTGTAAATTGTTCCCTGAAAACTTTTATTGATGAATCAGATTATATGCCTCTCATTGTACATTCTGAGGCCGACTACAAAAAACCGCTGAAATATGGTGAGCAATTTGAAATTGAAATTGAAGTTTCGAATATTGGCGATTCATCATTTACTCTCGTCTATAATATCAGAAATTCAACAGGTGAGACGGTGGCAAATGTAAAGACTGTTCACGTGGCTGTTAATCTCGCCAGCAGAAAAAAATGCCCCTTGCCTGAAGATTTCAAATCAAAATTGAGATCATAAATTTTTTCTTGTAATAATTTGCTCGGCCAGCTCTTTTAATCTTTTTCTATCCGGTTTTTGCAGAGTAGAATCTGAACTAATTGGAAGAGGTGCAAAACCAACCGGCAGTTTGTATTTGGGGAGTTGATTATTCAGGTAATCTTTGAGTTCAGAATTATCAAATCTCCCGCTGACAAAAGCAAATGGAATCTGTCCATAAGTAGGATGATTAATCCCCACAACTATGGCTTCATCTGTTCCGTCATATTGCAAAATTATTTTTTCAATTTCTTCCGGCTGTATGTTCTCTCCGCCGGAGATGAATTGATTATCTTTTCTCCCGACAATAACCAGCTTGTTGTTTTTATCCCATTTCCCCAAATCACCGGTATGAAACCAGCCCTTTTTATCAAGTTCTCTTGTGATCCGGCCATTTCTGAGGTAACCGTCAAACATCGTTTCACCTTTGACTAAAATTTCAGCCTCATCTGAAATCAGAATTTCTCTAAACTTAAGAGTCTTACCTGAGTTAATGTTGTCACTCGTGACAGGTGCGTCTGTGGTTGTTATTTGCGAGCACATTTCTGTTGAGCCGTAACTCAAATATAAGGGAAGATTTATTGCGAGGGCCTGCTCTAACAGGTTTGAAGGAATTGGCCCGCCTCCGGCAAGAACAGCTTTCAGACGTTTGAGCTGCTTCTCATTTTTATCATTTAAAAGTTGTATCAACTGGCTGAAGACAACTGAGATATGGGTTATTTTATATTTCTCTATATTTTCTGCCAGCGATATTTTTTTGTCAGGTATTACAACCGTTATTCCGGCAAGGAGAGAACGAAACAAAATGCCCAGCCCGCCCACATGAAATAGAGGAAGGCTCAACAGCCAGCGGTCGCCGGTTTCCAATTTCATATTTTCATTGGCACCTTCGGCTGACTTTAGATAGTTGTTAATTGAATGCAGGGCAAGTTTGGGTCTGTCGGTTGAGCCGGAGGTGGCAATGGCTGTCAAAAGAGAGTCTTTGTTCAATTTTAAGTCAGTAGCTCTGTCGGTATTAGTGTCAAGGTTCAAAATTAGCTCTTTGATATTAATGATAGTAATTGTTTCATCAAAGTTATCTGCCAAATTGTCACTGGTAAACAAAGTATCTGCTGAGGCTTCTTTCATCTGAGACAATTGGTTACCCGGCGGGAGTCTGAAGTTTAGTGGTAAAATTTTCAGATTGCTGTGCATCAAGGCATAAAACAAAATTATAAAATGCAGATTGTTGTCGGTAAGCAGGGCAACTGTTTTCTGATTGATGATATTGAGTTTACCAATTTTTTGCAACACTTCATCGGTTAGACAACGCAGGTCATGGTAACTCAAAGTAGCCTCTTTTGAGATAAAGGCGCAGTTGTTTTTATAAGTCTTTGCGGCTGTCTCTATGGGGGATTCAACCTGAGGCACAGATTTTTATCTCTTTAAGCATTTTTTTGTTCATTGATTTTGCCACCTCCGGTAAATTATCAATAACAATTTTCTCTCCGAGCACGTTAAACGGCCCGGTAAGCAATGATTCAGTGAAAACATTGGTAGTATCAAGCCCCATTGCACACTCATTTTGGTTCAGACAAGAAGCTACTCTGGCAAGCATAACAATCCCGACCTGACTTTCAAAAGTGGAACTTATTACCGACATAATATTTTGTTCCCCGGCAATTTTTGCAAACTCAAGAGATCTTGCAAGTCCGAGTACGGTTGGTTTCAGGATAACTGCTTTAAGGTGTTTGAAGGAAACAATCTCATTCGGAGAAAGATTTCTTAATTTTTCATCCAGCGCAAGTGGGATTTTGAGTTGGTGCTTGTCAAGTTGTTTGGTTTCCGAAATATCTGCAAGAGGCTCTTCCAAATATTCAACAGGTAAATCTTTTAGGTTATCATATAATTGAATAACATCTTTCAGTCTCCAACTCTGATTAAAATCCAACCGGATTGAAACTTTGTCAGAAAGGACCTCACTTACCTGAGATGTTATCTCAGTTGCTTCAGCAACTGAAAGGGATCCGACTTTTATTTTAATACTTTTATAATTACTCCCTTTTAGTAAAGCCGCTCTCTCAATTATTTGCTCTTTGGTTCCACTTAACAGGGCGTTTATTGGTATCTCTCTCAGATAGTTTTCTGAGAGAAGTTGTTCTGTTGTCTTGTTTAGAGCATGTGAAAGAATATCAAGGAGAGCGGACTCAATGCCGAAACAGACAGAGCCTGAGAGTTTGGATTCTTTTGTGAAGTCAAAAATTTCATCCACAGAAGTTACTGATAAATTTGAAAGCGACTCTGAAACAAGAAAAAGCTCCTCTTTTGCTTGCTTGAGAGATTCATCAGAATAAAAAGGGAAGGGAGAGGTTTCACCATATCCCCTATTTTGATTTTCATCGGTCAGCTCAATGATTATTCCGGCACGTTCAGTAATTGCATTTGTACCTATCAGAATATCTTTCTTAAGTGAAAGGGAAAAACTAAATAATTTCACAAGAACAATTCTCAAATCAGCCACCCTGCAGAGAATAAGAGAGCGTATAAAAACAGTAACTGCCCGGTTTTTGCCAAAACGGAATTGAGTTCACTGGATGCCGGGAAAGTTTTGACTTTTTTATACAAAGTAAATGAAAAGGGGAGTATGAGCAGAGTCAAAACAGTATAAGGATGGGTTCCATAAATAAAATAAGATCGCAATGGAAATATGGCAGCCAGAAGTAAACAGAACATGTATTCTAACTGAGTGAATTTTATTCCAAAACGAACAGCTAACGTTCTTTTGCCAGCTTCCCTGTCAGAGTTTACATCACGCAAATTATTGACAGCCAAAATTGCGACCGAAAGAAGACCGGGTGGGAGGCCGTAGATCAGGACCTCAATGTTTATTGAAAGGGCCTGCACATAGTAAGTGCCGCCAACAGCAACCGGTCCAAAAAACATGAGGACAAAAACATCTCCCAGGCCGTGATACCCTAATGGATAAGGTCCGCCGGTGTATAAGATGCCAAACAGAATCGATGACAGGCCGATTATAACAATTGGCCAGCCGCCTCTGGTAACCAGGTATATGCCAATTAGAATAGCAATAGCAAATGATAAGATGAAAGCGGATTTTATTTTTTCGGGTTTTATAAGTCCGGCCTGAGTTACTCTTGTTGGTCCCAGTCTTTGTTCATCATCGGCCCCTTTTTTGAAATCATAATAATCATTGGCCAAATTGGTGCCAATCTGAATCATCACTCCACCCATCAAGGCGGCCAGAAACGAGTATAAATGAAATGACCCGTTTCCCATGGCCATGGCCGTACCAATCATAACCGGCGCAACTGTTGCAAAGAGAGTCTTAGGGCGGATTGCCAGGAGCCAGTTTTTCATTTGGCTGTTATCCATTTTTTATATAATATGGTTACGGCTGTCTGGGGAATTTTGAAAAATCCGGTTTTCTTTTTTCCACGAAAGCATCTCTGCCTTCCTGAGCTTCTTCGCTCATATAGTAGAGCATGGTGGCGTTGCCGGCCAATTCCTGAAGCCCGGCCTGACCGTCACAGTCGGCGTTTAGAGCCGCTTTTAAACATCTGATTGCCATAGGAGAATTGGCCAGAATTTCATTGCACCACTTGATAGTTTCTTCTTCTAAGTTTTCATATGGCACCACGCAGTTAACCAGTCCCATTTCGAGAGCCTGTCGGGCATCATATTGACGGCACAAGAACCATATTTCTCTCGCTTTTTTCTGTCCTACCAGGCGGGCCATGTAACTTGCGCCATAGCCTCCGTCAAAAGATCCGACTCTTGGTCCCGTCTGTCCAAAGATAGCATTGTCGGCTGCAATGGTTAAGTCGCAGATCATCTGAAGCACATGCCCGCCGCCAATTGCATATCCGGCAACCATGGCTATAACAGGTTTGGGGCAGGTCCTTATCTGTCTCTGAAAATCAAGAACATTCAAACGGTGTACTCCCGATTCATCTTTGTAGCCGGAGTCACCTCTGATTTTTTGGTCACCTCCGGAGCAGAACGCTTTTTCACCCTGACCGGTGAGAATAATAACACCTATCTGGCTGTCCTCTCTGGCATCGGTCATCGCCTGTGACATTTCAAATACGGTCAACGGCCTGAAAGCGTTTCTCACTTTTGGGCGGTTGATTGTTATTTTTGCAATGCCATTGGTTTTTTGATAAATGATATCTTTGTATTGGCCAATATTTTTCCATATTATTGATGACATATAATCCTCATTTACTTAGAAAGGTTTTTACCACCAGAGAAAAATCATGCGGTTTTTCAGCATGAACATTATGTCCGCAATCTTTTATTATGTGAAGCTCGCATTTCTTGATTCTTGTGGCAATATCTCTATTTATCTCTTGAAATCTAAAATCTTTCTGGCCAACTATCAAGCAAATTGGTACCGATATCTTTTTTATCTCATCCCATAGAGAAGGCTGGCGACCGGTGGACATCATCGATAGAGATTTGGCCAGGGTAAGACGGTCATTTTCCATACGGGATTTAATCAAGTTCCTGAGTTTTTCAGGTTCAGATGCAAGAGATTCAAAAAGGGGCTGCTGGTACCAAAATTTCAAAAATTCATCCAAAGGGCTGTTCTTAATTCTTTCAGAGAGAGCAATGTCGTTTTTGAGCCTTTCTTTGCGAACTTGTTCATCCTTGATTCCCGGACTGGAAGACTCAATTACAGCTTTTTCAAATAGGTGAGCGAAATTCAGCAATAAATAAAAGGCAAGCCGACCACCCATGGAGTATCCAATAAGATTTATTTTTTTCTCGAATCTGTTTTCAATCATCCTGGCAATAGCTCCGGCCGTTTTTTCAATTGAAAAATTGTTGTCATTGCCGCTTATTATTGTCTTGCCATGTCCCGGCAGGTCAATTGCAACTGAGTGGTACTGTTGTGAGAGGGCATCCATAATCTTATTCCAATCGGCCGAATTACCGAGGAAACCGTGCAAAAAAAGGATCGGGTCTTTTTCATTGTCTCCGGATTGGACAATATTAAAATCAATTGAGTTATTCATGATAAATCCAAAACCAATTTTATTTCATCTCGTACTTTGTCATAGAGCTCTTTGTGGAGCAAAATATTTTCATCCCGATTTGTTTTTATCTCAATAATAGATGATTTCCTGCTCTGTTGAGATTTGATATAGATTTTTTTAAATTCTGCAGCCTTTGTCGGCGAGCAATATGAGAGTGAGAACATCTCTGCAGACTTTTCGAAAGATAAATTATGAGGCGTGCCAAAATATTTCTCAAATTGTTTCTCTCTCTTTCTTACCGGCAGGAAAGAAAAAATTCCTCCACCGTTATTATTTATTATCACAATTGTAATTGGTTGTGTTGACTGTTTTACCAAGGACAGAGAGTTTAAGTCATGAAGAAAAGCAAGGTCACCAATTATCAGGGTAAGTTGTCTCTTCAGTCCCTGAGCAAATCCCGAGGCCGATGAAACGGTGAAAGTATCTCCAATGTACTTATTGAGTAGTTGCGCGGGGAGAGAACCAGAAGTTGTTGTACCTGCATATGTAACAGT
>JACZYS010000196.1 GCA_022570975.1 Candidatus Zixiibacteriota bacterium
CTGGTAATTGGTTATGACCATGCTTTGGGCAAAAATAGAGCAGGAAACAAAGATACTCTGGAAAAACTGGCCGCACAGTATGATTTTAATTTGGATATCGTTAACCCGGTCTTGGTGGGAACTGAAGCGGTTTCCTCAAGCAGAATAAGGAAACTATTGATAGACAATCAATTTCAGCATGCCTGCCGGCTGTTGGGGCACAACTATTCAATCTACGGAACTGTAGAAAAGGGGATAGGACTGGGCCGGAAACTTGGATATCCAACAGCAAATGTAAATTATAGTCACAGAAAGCTGCTTCCTGAGCTTGGCGTTTATGCCTGCTCGATTAATATAGATGATGACTTTTATTACGGAATGTTGTTTATTGGTAGGAATTATTTCAGCCCCATAGAAAAAATTACGGTTGAAGTGAATATTTTTGATTTTGATAAAGAGATATATGGAAAAGAGATAACTGTTAACCCAATTGAATATCTCAGGAAAAATGAACTGTACAAATCAACTGGAGAATTGGTAAAGCAGATTGAATTAGATAAAGAAAATACAATTTTAATAATGAAAAAGGAGACAGAGAATGACAATCAGCAAAGAGCAAAAAGCTCAAATCGTTGCTGAACATCGCATGCACGACACAGACACCGGATCGCCGGAAGTGCAAGTCAGCTTATTAACAGCTCGAATTAACGATTTAACCGAGCATATGAAAAAACACACTAAAGACTTTCATACCCGGTTGGGGCTTTTGAAACTGGTCGGTCAACGTCGCAGAATGCTGGACTATCTCAAGGACAGAGATATTGAAGGTTACCGTCAGATAGTTTTGCAACTTGGATTACGTAGATAATAATTTGGAATAAGAAAGAAATAATATGATAAGTAGAGTAGAATTTGAAATAGGCGGAGCGACCATGATTATAGAATCTGGTAAGCTGGCCAAGCAGGCCAACGGAGCTGTCACTGTGCAATACGGTGATTCAATGGTAATTTCAACCGTTTGTGCCGGAACCGAACCAAGAATAGGTTTTGATTTTTTCCCATTAACTGTTGAGTATAGAGAAAAAGCATATGCGGCCGGCAAAATCCCCGGAGGATTTTTTAAAAGAGAAGCCAGACCGTCTGAAAAAGAAACTGTCTCAGCCAGAATAATTGATCGTCCCATCAGACCACTGTTTCCATCTGATTTTATGGCAGAAACCCAGTGCATCAATTGGGTCGTCTCACATGACCGCCAGAATGATACTGATGTTTTGGCTCTTGTAGGTACAGGAGCCGCTTTAGCCGTTTCCGATGTGCCATTTGCAAAGACAATCGCCGGTGTAAGAGTCGGCCGTGTCGATGGTGAATTTGTTTTAAATCCAACCTTTGATGAACGTGAAGAATCAGACCTGTTGATTATTATCGCCGGAACTGCCGATGCCATCTCCATGGTTGAGGGCGGCGGAAATGAAATTCAGGAAAAAGATATTGTAGCCGCTATTGAATTCGGTCATGAAAACATCAAAACTATTATCGCAAAGATTGATGAACTCAAAGGGATGTGTGGAAAGCCGGACTTTGAATATACTCCGGTGGCCGAAGATGAAGCATTGATTTCAAAAGTGAAAGAACTGGTAGGAGATAAGCTCGATGAATTCAATCGCCTGGCTGATAAAGAAGAAAGAAAAACTGCCAAAAAAGAATTTCAGAATAAACTGATTGAAGATTTGGCCGAAGAATTTCCGGAATCAGAAAGTTCAATCAAAAACGCTATTCATGATTTAGATTCAACCTCAATTAGAAGTATGCTTCTAACTGAGCAGAGAAGAATTGACGGCCGGAAACCAGATGAGATTCGTGAAATCACCTGTGAAACATCATTTTTGCCAAGAGCTCACGGCTCAGCAATTTTTACCAGAGGACAGACCCAAGCTTTGGTTGCGGTGACATTGGGAACCAAGATGGATGAGCAGAGGCTCGATGAACTTGAAGGTGAATCAACCAAAAGTTATATGCTTCACTATAACTTCCCTCCATTTTCAACCGGCGAAGCCAGACCAATTAGAGGCACGAGCCGAAGAGAAATTGGCCACGGTGCTTTAGCTGAAAGAGCTCTTTTTCCGGTAATTCCAACCGAAGAAGGATTCCCATATACGGTTAGAATCGTTTCCGATGTTCTGGAGTCCAACGGCTCATCATCAATGGCCTCGGTATGCGGCGGCTCACTGGCTCTAATGGATGCCGGTGTACCAATCAAAACGGCAGTAGCCGGAATTGCCATGGGACTGGTTACCGATGGCGACAATACCGTTATCCTAACCGATATTTTGGGTGACGAAGATCATTTCGGCGATATGGATTTTAAAGTAACCGGAACTGCAGAAGGTATCACCGCTATTCAAATGGACATAAAAATTGCCGGACTGGCAATTGAAACAATGAACACGGCCCTGGAAAAGGCAAGAGTTGCCCGTCTTTCCATTTTGGAAAACATGAATAGCACTATCGCCAAACATCGTGATGATTTATCCGATTATGCGCCAAGAATAATTACCATCAAGATCAATCCTTCGAAAATTGGTGAGGTGATTGGGCCTGGCGGTAAGATGATTCGCTCTATCGTTGAGCGGACCGGTGCAAAAATTGATATCACCGATGACGGAACCGTATTGATTTCGTCTGTGGATGCTGATGCCGGACTAAAGGCCCAGCAGATTGTTGAGTCAATTGTGGAAGTCCCTGAAGTTGGCAGAACTTATAATGGCAAAGTAGTGCGGATTACAAACTATGGTGTGGTTGTAGAGTTTGGGTCAATGGACGGCTGGCTCCATATCTCAGAACTTGAGCATCGTCATGTTGCCAGAGTTGAAGATGTTGTCAGAATGGGTGACGTTTTTGACATTAAAGTATTGAGTATTGAACGTGACGGCAAAGTTCGTCTTTCTCGTAAAGCATTGCTTCCAAAAGATTCCGGAGACAGTGCCAGAAAAGAGAAAGATGAAGCCAAGAAGTAACGTGACCAACAATGCCACCTGTACGCATTTCTGAACAATATAAAAAAACTGAACTTAAGAACGGACTCAGGATAGTTACCGAAACTATCCCGTCGGTCCGTTCCATATCATTGGGTGTCTGGGTAAATACCGGTTCCCGTAATGAATCAGAAAAAGAAAATGGAATTTCGCACCTAATCGAGCACATGCTCTTTAAAGGCACCACAACCAGAAGTGCCAGAGACATAGCCTCATCGTTAGAATCAATTGGCGGTTCAATCAACGCCTTTACATCTCGTGAACAGACCTGCTACCTGGCCAGAATCCTTGATGATCATCTGGAAGAGGCGGTTGATGTTCTCTCAGATATTACCTGCCGGGCTACTATTACGCCGGCAAATCTAAAAAAAGAGAAAATGGTTATAGTCGAGGAGATAAAGGAGTCGCTTGATAATCCATCAGATTTAATCCATGATCTTTTTGCTGAAACCTACTGGAAGAAACACCCGCTTGGAAAAACAATTCTGGGCTCTATCGAAAGTGTGCTCAATATGCCCAGAAAAACAATCAAGGATTATATTAAGAACAATTATAATTCCAGTTCGGTAGTTATTGCGGCAGCAGGCTCTGTCTCACATAATAAACTGGTAAAACTTGTCAAAAAATATTTTGACTTTGATAAAGGTGACCCCAACCAACCCCAAAGTGGTGATGTCACCCATAAGAAAAATATCAAAATAAAAAACAACAGTATTAACCAGACTCATCTCTGCCTTGGTTTTCCTTCCATGAGCTATTCCTCAAAAGAAAAAATGCCTGCTTACGCCTTGTCAGCATATCTGGGCGGCGGAATGTCATCGGTACTGTTTCAAAAAATAAGGGAAGAACGCGGACTGGTATATTCTGTTTATACATTTTTGGATACCTACAAAGACAGTGGAATTTTTGGTGCCTATCTGGGAACAGACAAGAAACACGTTAAAGAAGCATATGAAATATGTCTGAAAGAGTTGAAAAAAGTAAAACAGAAAAAGATAAGCACTCAAAAACTTGACCAGATAAAAGCTCAGTTAAAGGGAAATATTACTTTAAGCCTTGAGTCAACCTCCAACAGAATGAACCGGCTTGGACGGCAGGAGCTGATGACCGGCAAATATGTTTCCATAAAACAAACCTTAAGGAATATAGACAGGATAAAAGCTACAGAAGTAAGAGAGCTGGCCAATAAAGTTTTTGACTACTCCAAACTCACCGTAGCTGTCCTTGGTCCTTCAAGAAAAAGCGACCTTGGTTATGAAATCTGATGATATTGCAGATTTATCAGGTCCAACTTCTGAATACACTCACTTAGCATTCCACAAAGTCACTGACCATA
>JACZYS010000016.1:0-10177 GCA_022570975.1 Candidatus Zixiibacteriota bacterium
CTTATGTAGGTTCCGGCCTAAGTCATAAATATACGGCAAGGGCTTTAAATAACCGCCAAAACAGATTCTTTCATATATTGATTGAGGGCTATATTTGGCTCGTGAATAAAAATTCTGTTATCTGACCGAAAGAGAATAAAGATTGAACAAAGAAATAAAATAGAAATATTAAATATATTCCGGAGAGAGACTATGAAAATGAGGAGCTATTCAAATTTCATAATAATACTGATTATTATATTAACCTGCTTAGCCTCAGGTGCCAGTTCAAGAGTCTATGAAGACTCAGAATCCCCACAGCCATTTATAATTAAGGGCATAGTGACGGTTCAGTTTGAGGATGACGTCTCATTAAATTCTATCCAGAAAGGGTTTGGAAAAGTCTCCTTTGGTCTTCCTTCTATGGATATTCTGGCCGATAAATTGGAAATTTCAGATGCCAAAAAACTCTTTCCATGGAGAACTGAAAAACCGGCCATAAATTCAGGGTTGTATGACCTTACTCGCTATTATGATCTTACTTTTCCGGAAGACGTGGATGTCTCCTACATAATAAGCGAACTGCTCCAAAATCCAAATATCCGATCGGCCGATCCGGTTTGGGCACTCCCAATCTTGGCCGCTCCAGATGACCCAAATTGGGGAAGCCAATGGCATATGTCACCATCTGGCCCGGATTCATATATATATGATGCCTGGGATATTGAAACTGGTTCAGATTCTATCAAACTGGCAATGATTGATACCGGGGTGAATTATAAGCATCGGGATTTGGAAGGAAATATCTGGGTTAATCCGGGCGAAGATTTAGACGGTGACGGCGTTGTTTATGATGTCGATGATTTGAACGGTATTGATGATGATGGAAATGGCGTCGTTGATGATTTGATTGGCTATGACTTTTACTCCAGTTTAGGAGCAGTTGCGCCCGGAGAAGATGGCGGCGGCTGGGATACAGACCCCAACGATTTTAACGGTCATGGTACTCACTGCGCTGGTATAGCTGCGGCCATGAACAACAACGGCTTAGATGTTACCGGAATGGCCGGGGGATGGTTTGGCGGAAGTCGTTCGTTTAGAGGCGTGCAAATTATGTGTATCAGAGTTGGGGCTACCCTTGAAGACGGGAATGGTTATGTAAACTCCAACAGCTGCGGAACAGCAATCGATTACGCTGCCTTCAACGGAGCCAATGTTATCAGCTGTAGCTGGGGTTCTTCAAATACACCTACCATGCAAGCAGGCATGAGCAACGCCACAGCAAACGGAGTAACCGTATGTCATGCTGCCGGAAACGACAACACAAGTTCCCCTGAAGGAGGAAATTTTCTGGACGTCTACACCTCAATGAACGTTTTGTCTGTAGCTTCACTTGGACCGAATTCGGACATTAAATCAAGCTTCTCCAACTACGGAACCTGGATTGATGTTTCTGCACCGGGGTCATCAATTCTGTCAACTTACTCGAACGCATATTCTCCTACAACCGCTGTCTTGAGCGGAACCTCAATGGCCTGCCCTGGTGTTGCCGGATTGGCCCTTCTGATTCGCTCGGCTATGCCATCTTTGAGCAAAGAACAGATAGATTCGTTGATAATAAATACGGCTGACAATATTGATGCCGTAAATAATCCTTTGTATACCGGCAGATTGGGCTCTGGCAGAATAAACGCCCATTCGGCGTTAGTTGATTTGGCCAATGCAAAATTTACAGCTGATTTAATTGAGGGAGAAGTTCCGCTGACCATTCAGTTCACCGACCTCTCACCGGCCTCTCCGGATCTTCCATCAAGTTGGAACTGGAATTTTGGTGATGCCAACTCATCAACAATGCAAAACCCGCAACATACTTATAACTCTCCCGGCTTATATGATGTCTCATTGATTGTTGACGTGAGTAATCCGTTAGGATTAGGGGAAGAATACTTAAACAGTTATATCTGGGTAAGAGCAGACACTTTGTTTTTTGACTCTGTTGAAGTTGAAGCCGGCGAAACGGTAGAATTCCCTATTTATTTTACAAACAGTTCGCAGGTGAAAGAGCTGCAAATTGTTTTTGGCTACGCCAATTCACTTGGACTGAGCAAACTTGACTCTTTTAAAGTCGAAGGATTAAGAACGGAATATTTTGAAGTTGTTAAGACAACTGCATCAGATAACAATAATAAGAGATATTCTATCCAGATGAAACCTAACGAATTTATAGGCTCAAGTTATCTTCAGCCGGGAAGTGGCAAAATACTCAATCTATATTTTACAGCAAGTATCAACTCAGATGGTGGCGTAGTATTGTTTGACACTCTATCATTTAACCTCAAAACCACATCATATTCATATTTGTTGGGAGAATATGCCCCGGTATTCAATGCGGGTAAAATTTATATAGCCATTTGTGCCCATGGTGATACAAACTGTGACGGAATGTTGAATATCGTAGATTTGACCACACTGGTTAACTTCTTTTTCAAAGGAGGACAGGCAGATGAAAGAGGAGCCGATGTTAACGGTGATTTTGGGGTCAACATCACAGACTTGACTTATCTGGTGAATTTTTTCTTCAAAGGTGGTCCTCCACCCGCTTCCAAATAGGTTTTAGCCGGATAAGAAAGTTATCATTTGGCTCTTATTCAGTAGAATCTAACAATTTCCCAGTTTTTTGAAATAAAACCGAGTCTATACCTCTCATTTAGAGGGAAAAGGCTCGGTTTATCTGCTCTTTTCCCTAATTCATTTTCCAATAATATTTTTATTGACTGCAAAAGGAGATTTTAATAGAATTACCGGTAGTATTGAATAATATAGCTGCCAGAAAAAAGGAGGATTCGGCATTATAAATTGTTAATCTTTTCT
Source organism: Candidatus Zixiibacteriota bacterium (assembly GCA_022570975.1). GTDB lineage: Bacteria > Zixibacteria > MSB-5A5 > GN15 > FEB-12 > JACZYS01. The sequence goes on from JACZYS010000016.1 coordinate 2,851, forward strand.
GTTCATTTAATTTGATTGATATTTATTGATAATAAAACAACTACTTGATATTTGTATATTGGAGGTACGCTTAATGAAAATAAAAAAGCTAATTATATTAATTTTATCAGTTCTCTTTTCTTTCTCAATCGCGTCTGCGCAAAACTTCGTAAATTTGGATGCTGTAACTGCCGGATTGCACAATACCGATACGCTTAACATTGATACGGTAATTTCTTTCAGCTTCCGTCTTCAATCTGCCAGCGTTGATCCTATTACTGGATTCACCAACGGATTCAGAATTTATTCACCTCAGGGTGCAACCTGGACAACAACAACCGGTGCTCATTCCGGAGCCATTACTGTCGGTGTTGACAGTATGATGAGTAGCCTTTTTGTCAACCTAAATGGTGTTACCGGAGCAGATTCAGATACAATAGGTTTTGGCGGATTTGTAATTTTTGAAACTGGAATCCTTGACGGCTTCAATGACACCGTTTGGAATATAAACATTGGACCTCTCTTAGCGGCAGACCACGGAAAAACTATATGTATTGATTCAGCCTTTTATCGTCCGGCAAACAGCTGGCTCTGGCCAACAGATAATGATGTCCTCGTCCCTGCGTGGGACGGACCGCATTGCTTTGTGATTTATGATTCTCTCGGTACCGATCCGAACAATCCTCCAGTACTTGGGGCTATTTCAGATGCGGCTCTTAATGAAGGCTCTAATTTGAATTTTGATGTCAATGCCACCGATGCCGATGGCAATAGTACACTGACCATGTCAATTTCAACAACAACCCTTCCGAGCGGATATAATTATACTGATAATGGGAACGGTAATGCAACATTTGACTGGACACCATCATCAACAGATGCCGGAGTTTATACAACCATGTTTGTTGCTTCAGACGGCACCGACGCCGACAGTCAGTTAGTTACAATTACCGTTAACAACGTTTCTCTGCCGCCCACGGTATCGACAACTGGTCCAACCACAAGGCTTGAGTGTCAGACCTTTGTCCTGGCAATCACAGGTTCTGCAGGAGACGACGGCACAATAACTCTTGACACGGCCAACGCTCCGGCCGGATCCAACTTCACCGATAACGGAGGTGGAATCGGCTCATTTAGCTGGACTGCTACCAAAGGGAGCGTCACTGATTCAGTTATGATTATAGCAACTGAGTCTCCTTCTGCTCTGGCAGATTCTATAGTTGTGGTTTTAACCGTTACTCCAAACGTTCTTCCTGTCTTCGTAGCTGAGGCTGATATATCAATTGGTGAATGTGATACAATTTCATTTAATATAGCAGCAACCGACGGAAACGGTGAGACAGTGACTTTTACAGCAGAAGGTGCAAACAAGGGTGGTTTTGTCGATAATAGAGACAATACTCTTACATACAGCTGGATAACAATAAACGGAGATGCCGGTGTTTATCCTGAAACTTTCTATGCCACCGATGGATGTGGCGATGCTGATACATTAATTTTTAATTTAACAGTCAATGCAAATGCAAGCCCGGTCTTATCAGCAATCGCCGATACGACCATAGTTGAGTGCGGCTCTGTTACAAGAGCAATCACAGTAACCGATGCTGACGGCGACCCCTTAACTATCACAGTCGGTGGCCTGCCTACCGGAGCCACTTTTGCTGATAATGGCGATGGAACGGCGGATTTCAGCTGGACAACTGCTTCTGGTGATGCAGGTGCAAATCCTATCACTGTCGCTGTTGCCGATGATTGTGGAGGTGTTGATACGGTAGTTTTCAATGTAACCGTCACAGCCAATGCCGCTCCTGTAATTGCTGCCGTAGCAGATACCACTGTTAATGAATGTGACTCGGTTGGGTTCAGTCTTGCAGCCACAAATGCTGAGGCAGAATTGATGACATATACGGCCTTTGGCGCCGATGTAAATTCTATCTTTATTGATAATGGCGATGGCACTGCGGACTTCTCATGGAACACTGCTTCAGGTGATGCCGGAGTTGATTCTGTTTGGTTTGTGGTTACTGATGCCTGTGGGTTGATTGATTCTGAACTGGTCGTAATCACCGTTATTATAGATTCCCTTCCACAGTTTGCACCTCAGGCTGATACCTCTTTAACCCAGAATGATACCATGGTCATCATTGTTTCAGCAACTGATCCGGAAAGCGGAACAATAACATTAACCATTGATTCTGCGTCCGTTCCAGATCCTGCTACCGAGTGGACTTTTGTTCTTACCGGAACTGACTCGGCTATCTTTACCTGGAACACTACCGGCAATACTAACAGCGGGATTCATATGATTAACTTCTTCGCCTCAGACGGATGTGGAACGGCCACATTAACAGTTAATTTTGATATTGCAACAACGGTTGAGTTGATTGAAGGCTCTAGTTTACCGGAAGAATTCTATCTTTCACAAAACTACCCTAATCCTTTCAACCCAACTACAAAGATTGAATTTGGAATTGCAGAAAAATCCCACGTCAAAGTTGCCGTTTATAATGTTCTTGGACAGGAAATAAGAGTTTTGGTAGATGAATATAAATCTGCCGGTTCTTATTACACCTGGTGGGATGGTAAATCTAACTTTGGACTAAGCGTCTCATCGGGAATTTATTTCTACAAACTGGAGACTCTTCAATATTTTGAAACCAAGAAAATGATATTACTAAAATAATCCTTACTTGAAAATATTATTTCTTAAAAGCCCTCCAGTTTAGGAGGGCTTTTTTTAATCATTCTTGACGGTTTATACGTCTTCTAATTTAAGACGAAAGGTAAACTGTATTTTCTGTTGAAACTGATCTAACATAGAACTGTAAGATATTGTCAGACAACATTTTGTAGAAACATACGGACGCTTGTAATGATTTGGAGCAAAGTTAAGGCTCAATAATAAGAAAAGGCCCTAAGATTTAAGATAAAAAAGCTCAAAAAAAGTTAGATTTCTGTCAATCTATTTTGGCTCATCGCCTTGATATTACGGGGATTTGTCTTTATCTTAGCGGATTATAATAAAAGGAAACGGTCATTATAATAGTAATAAATTTTATAATGAAGTTTAAGGTTGATAACTAACTATATTGGGAGCCCTCTAAGATGAAGGTTAAGGTTTTATTTCTTTTGACAACGATTGTCTTTCTGATGTATGGAAGAGGTTTTGCACAAAGTCCGCCGGTTTTGGCAACAATTGGACCTCAATCCACAGATGAAAACGTCAATCTGGAATTTGTAGCCACGGCGACAGACGCTGATGGCACAACACCGGTAATGACTTCGTCTGTTTTACCAACCGGTGCCACATATACAGATAATCTTAATGGAACTGGAACCTTTGACTGGACCCCGGATTTCACTCAGTCCGGCTCATACAGTGTTACATTTTACGCTACAGATGACAGCTTGGCAATAGATTCTGAATTAGTAACAATTACAGTCAACAATACAAATCGGGCCCCGGTGTTGGCTAACGTAAATGACACGGCCTTATCAGAAGGAGAAACTCTGGTAATTAATCTGTCAGCCACCGACGCAGATTCTGATTCTTTGTATTTCAGCTCTCCAAATTTACCAAACGGAGCAACAATACTTAACAACGGAGGGGGAACCGCAACTTTCAGCTGGTCACCCCCCAATAGTCGCTCAAGTGTTTATGATGTAATAGTCTCATTTGTTGTAGTTGATTCTGTTTTTGACTCACTGACAGTAGATAACGAAACAGAGGACACTACTTATTTTTATACGGCTCAGGATGGTGCAGATTCTGCAACAATTACAATCTCTGTAACCACTGTCCCGGAACAACCGCCGGTAATAGCTGCTATTGGTCTGATTACAGGGACGGCAAATGTTAACTTAAATTTTGACATAAACGCCACTGACCCAAATGGAACAATACCTTCTTTCAACGCTGTCAATCTGCCATCTGGAGCAACATTTATGGATAACAATGACGGCTCAGGAACTTTTGACTGGACTCCGGGAGTTTCAGATGTCGGGCAGCATTACGTCACCTTTTTTGCTAGTGATAATATAGCTGTCGATAGCGAAGTCGTTACAATCAATATCAATCCTGCCGCAAATCAGACACCTCTTTTAGTCCCAATTTCAGATCAAACTGTTGTTGAAAATGAAGTGCTGAGTTTTGTAGTTTTAGCCTCAGACCCAGATGGTCCGGCTCCGTTCTTAAGCGCAACAGGCCTTCCACCGGGAGCAACTTTCTCTGATTTTGGTAATGGATCCGGTCAATTTGTTTGGACTCCCTCTTTTGTTCAAAGCGGAGTTTACCAGATAACTTTCTATGCAACCGATGGTCAAGATAGCGTTTCTCAGTCTGTTCTTGTCGATGTTATAGAGGCCGGTAACCAACCCCCGATAATTTCGGCGGGCACATTTTATTCACTTGATGAGCAACAGAACTTGACTTTTACATTTACTGCCAGCGACCCGGAAGGTTCTCCGGTTACATTTTTGACATCATCGCCGACTTCTATTCCTGCCGGTGTTAGTATTGTTGATTTGGGAAATGATACTGCCACTTTTAGCTGGACCCCAAGTCTTTGTCAGGGCGGTTCGAATGATATTGTCCTGGCAGCGACTGATGGCGAAGATGCGGGCACTTTTGATTTGACTATTTTGGTGAATGATGTAGGTGACCAGATTCCAATTTTAAACCCTGTTGGGAATAAAGTTGTTACCGAAGGACAACTGCTTTCTGTCCAAGTATCATCAACTGTCTTAGCAGGATGTCCGGTTCCCACTCTGGGAACTACTACCCTGCCTACTTTGGCAAACTTTATAGATAGTGGAAACGGTAGAGGACTATTTGTCTGGACACCGGGATTTACTCAGGGTGCCTCTCCGGACTCCGTATTTACGATTACATTCTATGCCGATGATGGCGTTTTGCCCGCAGATTCCGAAGTTATTACTGTTTCAGTTGCCGATGCTGGAAATCAGAACCCCGTATTTGCTTCTCTTGGGTTTAGTTCGATATCCGTCTTTGCTGATACTACCATAGCTTTCTCCTTAAGTGCGGCAGACCCAGACAGCACTATTCCAACTATTTCATCAAGTAATCTTCCAACCGGTGCTTCCCTTGTTGATAATGGAGACGGAACGGCAAATTTTGTCTGGACCCCTGATACTTCCATGGGTGGAACTTATAACATAGTTTTTGATGCTACTGACCTGGACTCAGCAATCGGAATTCTTTCCCTTGAGATTATTGTTGCCAAGGGAAGAGGTCTGGTCGAGTTAGCAAAAGTTGACGGCCTTTTTGGAACCAGCACAGATACTGTTTTATCCTGTCAGGAAATAACATTGTACTTCACGGCAACAAATAACACCGGTGAAGTTATTACAGATTTGTCAAACGGATTCCAGATCTATTCACCAGACCCGTCAGTTACTTGGACTGATGCTTCACTGGATACAACCGGTGCATTTACAAGCTCAATGTTTTTTATACAGTTTATAGAAAACAGTGAGGTCACTGGTTTTGGAAGTGACACCGTTGGGTACTTAGGCTCCACTTTGGGCTTTCTGGCCGGAGTTGCTGAAGACTTTTCAGATACGGTTTACATATTGACACTTGGTCCTCTCGGCTCAGATTTTGCCGGAAAGCAAATTTGTATTGATTCATCCAGATTTGGTGGAGAGTTTTGGTTGTGGACCACATTTTCAGGAAAAGAAATACGACCAGCCTGGGGTGGTCCTTTCTGTTTCACAATTATTGATCCGGGCGGCAACCAGCCTCCGGTCTTCTCAACAGCCTTGACAGACACTACTATAACTGAATGTGAAACTATCTCAATCCCTCTTGCGGCTAATGACCCGGATACAGACAGCTCTCTTGTTGTCTTTAAGTCGGATTCTCTCCCAAGCGGTGCTATAATTGTAAATAATTTCGATGGTACCGGTAGCTTCAACTGGACTCCGGATGGAAGACAGGAAGGTAGCTACGCAATCAACATTACTGTTACCGATGGATGCGGTGGAACAGATGTTGAATCATTTGTCGTGACAGTTAATTCAGAAACAGCTCCGGTCTTCAATGCCGCAAGTGATGTTACCGTTAAAGCCTGCTCAACACTGACATTAAATGTTTCGGTTTCTGATTTTGGTGCTGCCTCAGCCCCAACTCTTTCCGTCTCAGAAGTTAATTATTCAGAAGCAGTCTTTACAGATAATGGTGACGGTACAGGTGTCCTGATATGGAATCCTACTGTTGCACAATTAGGAGATGACACAGTTCTGTTTATGGCAACTGATTCAGACTGTGGCTCAATTGACACAATGAGAGTTGTTATAACCGTTGTTGCAGATGATTCACCAACGGTGACTGCCGATAGTTCGGTTTATAACACTGCTGAGTGCTCTATGGTGAATGTCAGTTTTGCGGCCGCAGACCCTCAGGGTACGGCAGTGGTAATGGAGGCATCTGACTCGCTTGATTCGTTTACCGATAATGGCGATGGAACTGCAGATCTTAGCTGGACTCCTTCTTCCGGATTTGCCGGAACTTATAACATTATGCTTTATGCCACTGATGGCTGCGGCTCAATGGACAGTCAGTCGGTTTCGATAGTCGTAGCTTTAGATACTCTTCCTTCTTTCAGTTATTCAGTCACCCGCAACGGTAATGCAATTAGCTCAACAAACGACTCAGTGTTCTATAGTAATGGTGATACTGTGGTTGTGACTCTGACATCGATTGATCCTGAAGGTTTAACTCCGGTATTATCTGTTGACACTCTTCCTTCTGGTGCAGCCTTTTTAGATAATGGTGACGGAACCGCAACCTGTACCTTCTTAACTCAGGGAGTTCCTAAAGGAATTTACAGATTCTCATTTGAGAGCAGTGACGGTTGTGGAACAGCAACTGCCAGCGTGGCCATTATTGATACCGTTTTGTATATCGTAACCGGTGTCGAAACTAAAGGTGACGGTTCAATTCCAGACGACTTTGCATTAAACCAAAACTATCCCAACCCGTTTAACCCGACCACCCGGATTACTTTTGATCTGGCCGAACGTTCACATGTTCAGGTTTACGTATTTAATGTGCTCGGACAGAATATTAAAACTCTTGTCAATCAATCCCTTCCCGCAGGAAGCAATTATGTTGTCGAATGGAATGGATTACAAAATAACGGAGTAAGAGTATCCTCCGGAATTTATTTCTATAAGATTATTACTGACCAGTTTACTGATACTAAGAAAATGGTCATGCTTAAATAAAGAAATCATTCTAACTTCAAAAAAGCCCCGTGGAGGGGCTTTTTTTGGAATAATCAGTATTGTACCCAAAATATATACTCACCAGAAATTTCGAATTGTA
>JACZYS010000016.1:10187-19425 GCA_022570975.1 Candidatus Zixiibacteriota bacterium
TTTTGAGGGAAAAGTAGTAGTATTCTTACTTGAGTAAAATTGGTTCAAAATTATAACACGCTGAAAGACAAGGACTTATATGTTAGGCATTATCGGTAATAAGTTTTCCATAGGAAAAGAGACATACCACCCGTTTTCTGCAGAGCTGCATTATTTTAGGATCGAAAAACGATACTGGTCAATTTGTTTTGAAAGGATTAAAAAAGCCGGATTCAGAATCATTTCAACCGCAGTCCCCTGGAATATTCATCAGGATGATAACAAGCATTTTGACTTTAGTGGTCTGACTGACCCCAGAAAAGATCTCATAGTTTTTCTTGAGTTAGCCAGAGAATTTGGATTCAAAGTAATTTTGAGACCCGGTCCATGGGTATCGGGTCAGTTAAAAAACGGTGGTCTTCCAGAATTCCTGTATAGAGACTTAAAACTTTTTGCCCGCGATGTCAGCGGTCAGGAATTGAAGCTCAAAGATGACTGCGGAGTTGACGGCGGGTATCTTCCCAGTTATCTCCATTCCAATTTCCAGTTTCACTTAAAAAGTTTCTTCAAGGCATTTATAGATGTCACCAAAAATTATGTTCATCCCCGCGGTCCGGTTTTTATGGTTGAGCTGGACTTTGAAACTTCATTTGGCGGACTCATAAACCCCGGTTCAGCTGATTACAACACAGACGTATTGGCTATGCATTATCCTGAGTTTTTAGAAGAAAAATTTGAAGATATCAAAAACCTTAACAGCAAATACAAAGAAAAAAACAGCTCATTTGAAAAGGTTGAACCACCCAGGAAATTTGAGAATCTGGAATTAAAAAATTATCCAAAAGTTTTAGACTGGTTTTATTTCCGACAATACATACTAAACAAGTACCTGGAATTCATGGAAGACATTTTCACATCATACACAGTTGAGCCGTTGATTTACAGATCGCTTTACTTCAAATCAGGTGATTTGGTGCCTGCTTATAATCTGGTCCCCGAAGACAGATTCCCATTTTTGGGCAGTAATATTTTTGCCCGTGGAAGTTATCTGGATCTGGTTTTAAGGGCAAAATTTCTCAGAGCAGAATATGGGTTTGCATACGCCGCATCATTTACCTCGGGAACGTCGGCTGCAGATGCCGAGCACGGTGCCAAAGTTTCTCCGATCGCCGAGAATGTGACCAGGTTTTACCTTGCCGCCGGACTTTCATCAGGATTTAAAGGAATGAACCAGTACATGTTTGTAGACCGTGACCATTGGTATGGTGCCCCTTTAAACAAGGATGGAACCGTTTCTGAAAGCTACAACATATCCAGAAGGTTTAATCAGATGGTAGCTACGGTTGGAATAGAGGAGATGGAAAACAAGCCAGAAATTGCGATTGTCGGTAACCGACTTTATAACTGGATGCATCTGGTCTCTGCAAAAAAAGAATTCCAGTATGTTGACAAACTGCTGAGCGATTCAACAGTGGGATTTTGTCGTGACTTAATGAGGTTGAAGTTAAATTTTGGCATCAGGGAAAACAAAAACTGGGAATCAATTAAAGATTTCAAACTTGTTTATATCCCCTCCATAGAAGTTATGTCAGCAAGAGACCAGGAAGCGATTGTAGAATTAGTCAAATCCGGAACCTCGGTCATCATGTGCGGTGTTATGCCAAAGTATGATGAGAATTTTAAGAACAGTCAGATTCTTGCTAACCATTTCAGAATAAAATCTACTGTGGATTATCATATTGGGACTATAAATCACAAAGAAGGTTCTTTCCCATCGTATATTTATGCATCACTAAGAACCACAGATGATGGTAAAGTGAAAAAACTTGTAAAAGTTGACTCCAAACTGGTTGGTGTTTGTTCCACCAGATTCAAAGGAAGTTTTTATTTCTTTAGCTTTGATATATCATCAGGTGGAAATCATAAAAAACTTTCGTTCATTGAGTCAATCCTCTCAGGTTTGAATATTGAATCATTCCTCTACTGCAGTGACCCTTCGGTTGATATCTCTTTTCAGATGGGTGAGAAAAAAGGGTTGTTATATGTTGTCGCCCCTCCGCCCGGAGAATTATCAGACAGCATGGAATCAACCCAAAAGCAGGTCATTATTAAAGCAGACCTTAAGCAGGCAGGATTTAAGGCTGCCAATCTAAAACTGACCGATATCTTTGAAGATGATGAAACGGTTATACCAATCAAGACATCCGCAAAAGAACTCAGAGATGGCATTGCACTGGATTTGAAATTCCCGGACGGAAAAATTTATCTGGTAAAAAAGAGATAGCTCGCCCCGTAAAGTAATTTCCGGAAAATGGAGAAGAAATTGAAAGGGAAGATTTCGAGTAAAACTTTGCTGTTGATAATTTTAGTTATCGCCGGCTGCGGTCAGCTAAAAATCTCAACCTTTTATGAAAAAGGAGCGGTCGTCACCGCTTCTGAGGCAGCTACTGAAATAGGACTGGATATCCTCAAGCAAGGAGGCAACTCATTTGATGCTGCTGTTGCTGTTGGTTTTGCTCTGGCTGTTGTCTATCCGGAGGGTGGCAATGTAGGAGGCGGGGGATTTGCTCTTCTTCGCAGTGTTGAAACAGAGAAAATCTATGCTCTCGATTTTAGAGAGGTTGCACCGGCCGCAGCTACTACCAATATGTACTTGACCGATAGCGGTGAAGTTATAGAAAACTTATCAACTTTAGGCGCACTTTCATCGGGTGTTCCCGGAACAGTTGCAGGTCTCTATGAAATTTGGCAGAAATTCGGTTCGCTGAGATGGGAAAAGTTAGTTGAACCAGCCGCAAAACTTGCCGAAAACGGTTTTGTAGTTTCAGAATCTCTTCACAAATCAATTACAAAGCATAAAGACGATTTAAGCATCTTTGAAGAGACCAAAAAAGTTTTCTTAAGAAATGATGAACCTCCCCAAACAGGCGATAGCATCAGTTTTGAGGATCTTGCAACTACTCTTTATGCCATATTGGAAAATGGTGCCGATGGCTTTTACACCGGAATAACAGCCGATAAAATTGTTCAAACGATGGAAAAATATGGCGGGTTAATTACAAAAAAAGATTTAGCCGATTACAAAGTCCAATGGAGAGAGCCGGTCAAGTTCATGTTTGACTCGCTTGAAATTTACTCAATGCCACCTCCAAGCTCCGGAGGGTTGATAGTTGGGCAAATCTTAAAAATGATTGAATCATATGACCTAACAAATCAAAATCCGGACTCCCCGGAGTTTGTTCATATTTTTTGCGAAATTTCAAAATTAGCTTTTGCGGACAGGTCTCTGCATTTAGGTGACCCTGATTTTTATAATATTCCATCTGCGATGTTGGACTCAAATTATCTGAACAGCAGAAAACTAAAGATAAATTCAAATTATGCCGTGCCTTCAGAAGAAATCCTTCCCGGCAATTTTCGAGTAACAGAATCCGATGCCACCACTCATGTTTCCATCTGTGACAAAGATGGTAATATGATAGCCTTGACCTATACTATCAATTCAGAATATGGCAGCAAGCTGGTTGTTGAAGGCGCCGGATTTTTATTAAACAACGAAATGGATGATTTTTCAGTTAAACCGGGCGTCCCAAATTATTTTGGGCTTATTGGCGGTGAGGCAAACAAGGTTGAACCAAATAAAAAAATGCTTTCATCCATGTCTCCCACCCTGATTATGGAAGAAGGACAGCCTCACTTAATTCTTGGTTCAAGAGGCGGTTCAAAAATTATTACTACTATCGCCCAGGCAATCATAAATAAAGTCAGGTTTAATCTTAGGCCGGAAGAAATTGTAGCATTTCCCAGATTTCATCATCAATGGATACCTGACAAGCTTTATTTGGAAGAAGAATCTTTTGGCATTGATTTGAAACAGGAGCTGATTAAAAGAGGCCACAATGTTACGGAAAGATCACGATATGGTGGCTTAAATATCATTTATATCGAAAACGGAATGATGATTCCGGCCTCAGATCCCAGAGGTGACGGTAGTGCCGCCGGTTTTTAATGAGAGTTATAAAGAATCAAGTTTTTTTGATTTTTTCATAGTCAAGACCAAAGCTCCGGCACCAATTAAGCTGACCAGCAAATAAATAACAAATCCAGCCGAGGGCGGGGAGTTGGCAATGAAAAAGATTCCAAGAAATAATAGACCAATAAAAAGTTGAAACTTGCCCAGTTTTACCGGTTCTTTCTTGAAGATTCTGACTAAGAAATATCCAACCAGAAAAGCAACTGTAATTTTACCGGTGTAAAATATTATTGCTCCGCAAACTGACAAAAATCCGCTTATCGGTACAACCAAAGTTGAGAAAATCAGAAGCAGTGACCCAATGATACCTTGATCGGTAGATATCAAAATAAAGCCGAGTCCCAGAGTAATCAAAGAAATCAAGAAAATAGTACTGATAATAATTAATGCTATAAAATAAACAACACCTGATGCTAAAGAGACGGCAAACCGACTGCGAAGAATATTTACGCTCTCAGAAAGTTTCTCTTTGAAGAAAGGTAACAAGAGCACTCCAAACAAAAATGATGCAGCCAATCCGGCAACAGTAATTATTATATCCGTCTGAAACTCAGAGTTTCTTGCGTCAATTTCTGATTCCTTTGGTGACCAGGTAGTTTCTCCCTCCACTATTACTCCCTTGACACTGTCAAAATCTATTTCTTCAGGCGAAGAATATGTAAGGTTTCCAATAATAATTAAGGGAGGAACAAATTTTATATTCTCTGCCTTGATATCAGCGTTACCTTCAATAGTACCTGAAAGAGAAATTTCATCCCCCTTAAAAGACAAATTCCTGCCAAGATTACAGCGGATGTCAGCCGTTTCTGCAAATATTATCAAGTCTCTTGAAATATTTGAGCCGCGAGTTAGAGTGATACGTTTTCCAAAAAACAGAAGTGAACGCCCTATTTCACCTTCAATTTCAGCTTCTCTTCCCAGGAGCCTGAGAGAGTTTCTTACTGTTCCATTTTGAACATACCGGCTGAAACCTGCATTTACTGAACCGAGTATTTCACCGTTGACCAAAATGTTGTCAGCTAATGCAATCAAATCACCCTCTATTTCACCTTCAATTGTAATCCTGTCAGCCAGAGCATAAAAATCATCTTCAATTTGATGTAGCCCGGAGATAATAATCTCATCAGATTTCTTGAAATCGACTGCAAGAGAGTTGGAAAAAGCTGTTAAACCTGAAAAGATAAGAATAGCAACTAAGAATTTTTTCATTAAATTAATTTTACGTTATTTTCACCAATTAGTTATAAATAATCATTAAGTTCTATCTTTTCCAAGATAGCATATTGGAAACATAAAAAAAAGAATAGAAATCTGAAATATCCGGGCTAACTGCCTAAATCACAATAAATAAACGCCAAAAACAGCCGATAACAGGCATAATAGACCGGAAAACAATATGAAGCTGTTTTTAGATAGAAATAAGACTTTACTGCCAAGGATAGATGTAATCTATCTGCTCACCAGAGTTATGACCTTAATCGGGATTTCCTGGTTTGTAATCTATGGTGATTACGGAGATGAAAATATATACCTCTTCTACACCATTCTGTGCGCCTTTGTAGCTCATCTTGCAATATTTCTTGCCGCTGTAAAAAATAAATTTGATATAAAGCTGGCATATTTATCCGCTGTTCTCTATGACATAATTGTCATTCCGCTTTTGATAATTCATACCGGTGGAATAAATTCATCATATTTTCTTCTGCTTTATCTTACTGTGTCAGTTGCCACCTATGTTTTGACCATCTGGTTTTCTGCCGCAGTAACCATGTCGGTTTCACTCGTTTACCTCTTTTCAGTTTATTCGGATATTTCATATGAGACCCTCTTTGACATCAGTATCCGGATTGGAATGTTATGGGTCTATTATTTTGTGCTCTCATATGTTTCTGAATATATTAGAAAATCAGAGAGAAGACTACTGGGGCTTTTTGACACGCTCAACAAGAGAACTTCCGAACTTGAAAAATCCCAAGCCGAGCTGGAATTGATATATGAAAACAGTCGTGCTCTTGCTTCAATTTTGAATATTGATGATGTTGCTCAGGGGGTCATGAATATCATGGGAAATATTATGAGATATTCAGAATATGCCATGATTCTCAGAGACCAAAAAGGGAATTATTATTTTCGTGCCCGCTCATTGAATGGACAGATCAATTATCATCCCAAGTCAATTGATATGACTGAAATGCAGCTGCTTGATAGAGTGTGCGAACATGGCGAAGATATAATCATAAAAGATATGTCAGGGCGAGATGACTATAAACCTCTTGGTGAAAAAAGCAGATCACTGATAATTGTTCCCATTCAGTCGCACGGACAGATTACTGGAGCCTTAGTGGCAGAATCCAATCTGGCCGGCATTTTTAAGGAAAAAGACAAGCAAATGCTTTCCATTGTTTCTCGGTCCGCAGGACTTGCTCTGGAAAACGCAGAATTGCATAACAAAATGGAAGAATTAACAACAATTGATGAGTTGACAGGTATATTTAATTATCGGTATTTTGTGAGAAAGCTGCAGGAAGAAAAACGAAGGGCGCATCGTTATAGTTTGCCACTGTCTTTGATAATGGTAGATATAGACTGGTTCAAAAAACTAAACGACAATTATGGCCATGAAATTGGAAATATTGTTTTGAAAAACATTTCTAAGATAATCAATAAATGCATAAGAGATGTTGATATTTTTGTTCGCTATGGAGGTGAGGAGTTTGTTGTCATTCTTCCCCAAACTTTAAACAGCGAGGCATCCCAAATTGGAGAAAGAATAAGGGACCAGATAGAAAAAGCGTCCATCCATGTTGATGGAGCTGGAAAGATAAAGACGACCGTTTCCGTTGGAGTTAGTTCATTCCCGGAAAATGGTAAATCCCAGGAAGAGTTGTTGTCAATTGCAGATCAGGCTCTTTATCGGGCAAAAGATGAAGGCAGAAATGTTGTGTGTGTAATTTGAAGCAGGTTGCAAGTTTATGAATTTGAGTAAATTGATAAAAGATATAGGTCAGCTATTTGTCATCGGTTTCTCGGAAGATGTAGTCTCACCGGTGTTTCTGGCCTACCTTAAAGAGATAGAAGCAGGCGGTGTCATTTTATTTGAGAATAACTGTTCCTCGTCTGAATCAATTGAAGAAAATATCTCCAAGATCAAAGCCTGTTACTCAGGCAAGTTCCCTCTGATTGCAATTGATCAGGAGGGGGGTGATATCTGCAGAATAAAAAGAGCTCCAGCCGGATACTCTTCACCGGCCGAATATGGCAATAGCAAGAACATGGAAAAATTTGAAGAGGATTATTCCAGAACAGCTTTGTATCTAAAATCAATAGGTGTCAGCCTGAATCTTGCTCCGGTTGCCGACCTGTCCTTGAATGAAGAAAATAAATGGCTCAACGAGAGATGCTTTTCCTCTGACCCTGAGGTGGCGTCAAAATTTGTGGCCTCCTCAGTTGAAATTTCAAAAAAAAGCGGCATTCTTTCGTGCCTCAAACATTTCCCCGGTTTAGGAGCTTCCGTAGTTGATCCGCATCGGGAGCTATCAACAGTTGATTATAATTATAATGTCTGGGAACAAAGAGAAAGACTGGTATTTGAGGCCGGCATAAAAGCTGGAGCAGATTTTGTTATGACTTCTCATGTCCTTGCAAATGAGCTGGACTCAGAAATAGTTACAGTCTCAGAAAAGATCATTTCAGAATGCCTGAGAGATAAACTTAGTTTTGAAGGTCCGGTTATTACCGATGACTTATCAATGAAAGGAGCCGAATCTGTTGGGGATATCGGTGAGAGAACGGTAATGGCTTTCAATGCCGGACATGATTTGCTTTTGTTCGGGCAGGATTTTGAAGTTACTATTGAGGCCTTTGAATATTTTATAAATGCTGTTGAAAGAGGAGAAATCAGCAAAGAAAGGCTGCAGGCCTCTTTAGGCAGGATTTCCGGTACGAAGATAAAACTTGGAAGCTCCGTTCTTTCTTGATACTCTCTAAGCTGGTTATGACACTGGCTAAGTTATTAAATAAAAAGAAACTCAATATTCTGGGGCTAAATAGCGGAACATCGGCTGACTCATTGGATATCGCAGCTGTTGAAATAAAATATTATCGTGGACAGCAAAAAATAAGATTTTTGAAAGGATTCAGTAATAAATTCCCTAAGAACATTAAGTTTTTGATCAGAAAAATATCAGATAGTGACAATCAAAATATCTCAGAAATCCTCTTACTTGACAATATGCTCGGTGACTTTTTTGGAAAATGCGCCAGACAGGCAGAAACATTGCTTTTGAAACAAAAAATTTCAATAGATGTCATAGCATCACACGGACAGACGGTGAGGCATATTCCCGGAAAATTAAGCTCTGGGAAATTTAAGACCAGCGCTTCTCTTCAACTTGGCTCACTCGCCTTCATCTCGTCGGTATCAAAAAAAATAACGGTAGGCAACTTTCGCCAGGCTGATATAGCCAGAAAGGGTGAGGGAGCACCAATTACTACTTTGGCGATGAAGAAAATTTTTGCCGACCCGGAACAATCAAGACTAATTGTAAATATTGGGGGGATTTCAAATTATTTCTATTTTCCTCAAAAATCAAACTCAACTGCCGTTTTAGCTGCCGACTGTGGTCCCGGAAACTCCCTTTCTGATATCCTTGCCTGGGATTTCCTCAAACAAGAATTTGATAATCTTGGGAAAACAGCCTCAAAAGGGAAAATATCAACGAAGTTACTTCGCATGCTTACAAAAAACAGGTTTTTCACCGAAAAGAGAAAATCTACCGGTCTCGAAGATTTTGGCCGTCAGGAAGCTTCAAAAATAAAAAAAGCAGCAAAAAAAATGAACCTTTCCCCAAAGGACATAATGGCTACGGTAGTTGAATTAACGGCAGTCTCAATTTCTAACTCTGTTAATAAGCTCATAAAAAAAAATAACTCTTTATCAAAATTATATTTGACCGGAGGTGGAAGAAAGAACATTTTTTTGGTTAAGAGAATTAAAGTTCATTTGCCGGATATAGAAGTCCTGAATGTGGAAGAGCTCAATATTGACGGTGACTTTGTAGAGGCTGTTTGTTTTGCAATTTTAGGCGAAGCCGCCCTTCGCTCAAAATCACTTAACTTTCAATCTGGCATACAGAGTAATGGCCGTGTTATATTAGGAGAGATAGCACAGCCGGATAGTAATTGATTTACAACTTATAGAATAGAATTAAAGAGCCAAAAACAGAT
>JACZYS010000197.1 GCA_022570975.1 Candidatus Zixiibacteriota bacterium
GAAGATACTATTGAGGGAAAAATTAAACTAAAAGCTAGACTTTCTAACGGTAATGAACAAGTCATTATTATTGAGCCTGATGATGCACTGCAAATATCAGGGCACACGCATTTAAATTCACATCTGTTAAAAGGAAAACATTGTACGCAGGCAAGCACGAAAGTACGAATATAGTAATCCCAACTTAGTTCTGGCTTGCCGAGGCGAGACCCCCTGTTTGCTCGCTCCGCGATCAAACTGTCCCCCTTCAAGGGGGACAGCGAACTTGCCTGCTTTTGGGCAGGCAAAGTGAGCAGGGGGTTTTCATCGGCAATAGCCAAGCAATTCGTAAATTCGCATCAAGTTTATAGAGCATATGAAAGTAGATATCTTCATACCATGTTTCATTGACCAGGTTTATCCTGAAACCGTTTTCCTCCATCATCAACGAATCATCGGTGAACTCTTTTTCATATCCTGATTCATTTAGTTTCTTATGTACTCCAAGAATTTTGCGATATTCAAAAACTTGCGGAGTTTGGGCCAGAAACAGTTGTGACCTATTAATTGTTTTTTCTATCTGAATCTCTTTTACCTGCTTAATAGTATCGGTAACCCGGCTGGCCAGAATTGCACCATCGGCCTTTGTTGCCGATTCAATTACTCTTCTTATGTCTTCTGAATCCACAATTGCCCGGGCACTGTCATGAATCGCAACCAGTTCAGTATCCTTCGAAAGCGACAGCAGGCCATTATAGACAGATTCTGCTCTTGTTTTTCCTCCGGCTATAACCTTTGAAACTTTATCAAACTGATACTTTTCAACAATTTCTTCTTTGGTAAACTTGATAAACTTTTCCGGAACGACAACAATTATTGCAGTTAACTCTTTTGACTGCTGAAATTTTTCAATTGTCCAGGCCAGAAGAGGTTTTCCAAGAATATCGGTGAACTGCTTTGGTCTTTCAGAGTTAAACCGTTCTGATTTTCCTCCGGCTACAATTATTGCTTTTGTGTTCATTGATGAAATAAACTATGCCTGACCGTTGAAGTCAACAATCGAGTCAGAGCAGTAACATAGCATCGCCATAGCTGTAAAACATCATCCGGTTTTCAATGGCCAGCTTATAGCTGTCGAGGATATGTTTTCTATCATGGAAGGCGGATACGAGAATTAACAGCGATGATTTTGGCAGGTGGAAATTGGTAATTAAATGGTCAACGACATTGAACTTATATCCCGGTTTTATGTAAAGCGAGCACTCTCCTGAAAAAGGGAGCAGATTTCCTGATTTCATTGCAGCCGATTCAAGAGTCCGGCAGGTCGTTGTACCGACAGCGAAAATTTTATTTCCGTTTTTCTTTACGGCGTTTATTGTTTCAGCTGCTTTCTCTGAAAGCTCGGCAAATTCCGGATCAACGATATGGTCAGATATATTATCAACTTCAACCGGTTTAAAAGTACCCGGCCCGACGTTTAATGTCAGCTCAACAATTTTCACTCCTTTTTCCTTGAGAGAATCAATTAATTTATGTGTAAAATGAAACCCAGCCGTGGGTGCTGCTACGGCAGCATCGTTTTTGTCTTTTGCAAAGATTGTCTGGTATCTTTCTATATCAACTGCTTCATCATCTGTTTTTATATATTGGGGTAAAGGAATATGGCCGTACTGCTCGATAATTTTCTGCTTTGATTTGCTTGAGCTGAACTTAACTTCCCATCTCCCCTGTTTGAGATATTTCATTAGCTGAACAGTAAATTTGCCAAATGTTATTTTTTCAAGTTCTCTTAATTTCTTTGATGGCCTGGCAAGGGCGAGCCAGACTTCTTCTGATTTTCGACTTAAATTTCGGACTAAAAATATCTCTACTTTGGCTCCACTGATTCTATGTCCCAAAAGGCGGGCTTTGAAAACTTTTGTGTTATTCACTACGAGAGCATCACCCTGGCAAAAATAGTCGAGGATAGTTTTAAAAGGTACGATTTTTTTGGCGTTAAGTTTTCTATCTACGACCATGAGCCTTGATTCATCCCTATTTCGATTTGGAAACTGAGCAATCAATTCATCTGGTAACTGGTAATCAAACAGTTCAATTTTCATGGAGACATGATAAAAATAAAATCATCAATTGTCATTAACGATTATGTAAGTTGCGCAGGTTTAATCTCGGACTTTTCAATTAAAAAGAGTCAGCTTGTCTATCCAGATTTGAAGAAGAGACTGCTGCTCGGGGCTTTTGAGATTTGCTGTTTCACCATTTTCAAAGTAAGTCTCCAGAGCCTCCAGACAAAGGCGGACATCTTCTAAGGTCAGATCATAATTAATCTCATCGGCGAGCTTTTCCACAAACCGGATTGCTTCTCCATAGAGTTTTATCTCTGAAACATTTCTTCTGTCAGATGGAATAAATTGCGAAGCAAAGATCTGAATCAACAGTTTTATCTTATGATTTATTTTCTCCGGTGTTTTGGCTAAAGTTGTCATGTCTCATATAATCGTCACTCGCAATTTGAGACTTAAGAGCCAACTTCAACAAAAGGAATTTATTGTTCATCAATAGGTCATATTTGTGACAGATTGCTTCAATTTTAGCTTTTTATGCTAAAAAAGTGAAGACTGACTTGGGTTACTTGGTAAAGAAATCCCCAGATGAGCAGCAGCGTCGCTCGATGCAATACGACCTCTCTTGGTTCTCTGGACAAAGCCAATTTTAAGCAGGTATGGTTCAACCATGTCAACCAAGGTGTCAACTTCTTCGTTTAAAGTGGCCCCAAGGGCTTCTATTCCTACCGGTCCGCCATTGTAGTAGTCCAAAATTATCTTTAACATTTTTCTATCAAGATAATCAAGTCCGGCCGAGTCTATTCCCTCAGAGTCAAGGGCAACCTCGGTAAGTTCTCTTGTTATTTTGCCGTCCCCTTTTACGTCGCAGTAGTCACGGACGCGCCTCAGGAGTCGGTTGGCTATCCGGGGAGTCCCACGGGAACGAGAAGCAATTACATTGGCCGATTCTAAATTGATTTCAGATTTAAGCAGTTTTGATGAGCGAGTTACAATTTCTTGAAGGTCTTCGGGCGGATAAAAATCAATGTGATAATATAACCCAAAGCGGTCTCTTAGCGGGGCGGTAAGCATTCCGGCCCGAGTTGTAGCTCCAACCAGAGTAAACTTCTTAAGCGGAACATTAATCACTTTAGCAAAGGCCCCTTTATCAACCACAAAATCAACCTTGTAATCTTCCATAGCCGGATAGAGAAATTCTTCTATTATTGGTGAGAGGCGATGAATTTCATCAATGAACAAAATATCGTTATCAGAGAGATTGGTCAAAATGCCCATCAGGTCACCTGTTCTCTGAAGTGCTGGTCCCGAAGTAACAAATATCCGTGCCTTCATTTCTGCGGCAATAATGTGGGCCAAAGTAGTTTTGCCCAAACCGGGAGGTCCATAAAACAAGACGTGCTCCAAACACTCATCCCGTTTCTTAGCAGCATCAATTGACACTTTAAGCTTTTCACGTAACTCCTTTTGGCCTATATACTCAGCAAGAGTTTTTGGCCTCAGGCTCAATTGTATTGATTCTTCTTCCGGGGTAATATTTTCTGGCGTCACCATTCTCTCACGAGACATCTTCAATAATCTCCATAGCCATAATCATAATATATCATATTCAAATTATTTGACGGGGTTTGCAGAATGTTCATTTTTGAATATATGTGAAATTAGAGCTTCAACGCCAGATATTTTTGCATTGTTTTTAACAGCGTTGTCAATCATTTCCCGGGCTTCGTTTGGTTTATACTGGAGCTGGGTTAGGACTTCAAGAGCTTCGTCAAAAAACGGAACGGCTGCACCGCTCTTAACAGGCTTAGAATTGGCCAGTGGTTGGTCTTCTCTGGAAAGTGCAAATTTTGCCGTTTTGCCATTGAGTTCGGCTATTATTTTTTCTGCCAACCTTGCCCCCACTCCGGGCAAACGACTCAAGACGGCCGGGTTCTTGTTTTCGATGGCGGCGGCTATATCTTTGACCGGCAAAATGAGCGATTTTAAAGCTTTTTTCACTCCCAGTCCGGGGACCTGTGTAAAGAGGGAGAAAAACTCACGGTCTATTCGACTGGTAAATCCGACAAGTTTTGGATAATGATTGGATTTTCTATCACCGGCTTCAATGCAGCATGATCTTCCTCGATAACTTTATCACGTATGCTATCAAGAAGTGATGCTCCTGTTCGGTAAAACCTATTTTGCAGCGCAAGGATATCTCGGTGC
>JACZYS010000198.1 GCA_022570975.1 Candidatus Zixiibacteriota bacterium
TGATAGTTGGCCAGTTCAGTTTTTTGGCCAAGGCCACAATATATTTATTTTCCAAATTATTATTTCTTCCCAGAATGAGCAAGCCGGTGCTTATTTTCATTATTGATCCGGCTATATTTTTAATGGCCTCTTCGGAAACAGATTCGGTCACATCTTTATTATTTGTAAACGGCAGACCGGACGTTTTCCATTTCTCAATCGCTTTGCAGTAGTTATCAAATGATGTTAACCGGTCAGGGGGAGAAAGCGGCTCCCGGAAAGGGCAATTGAGATGCACCGGACCTTTTGTCGCTCGCATAGTATATTCACAAACCTGACCGATAGTGGAAAGCAATAATTCCGGCTTAAAATTTAATTCGGGGCAGGGGAGATTAAATTCTTTATTTACAAATTTTCCAAAAATACCAAGCTGGTCAATGGTCTGGTTTGCTCCTATATAATGAAGCTCAACAGGTCTGTCAGCGGTGAGAAGAATTAGCGGCACATTGTCCTGAAAGGCTTCAACCACAACCGGAAGATAATTGGCCACGGCCGTTCCCGATGTGCATATTAGGGCTGAGGCAGTGCCGGTTGCTTTGGCCAATCCCAGGGCATAAAAACCCGCGCCTCTTTCATCATAATGAACTTTTGCTGTAACTGCTTTGTTGTTCGCACAGGCAAGAGTTAACGGGGAAGAACGAGAACCGGCGGAGATAATAAAATTCTTAACCCCCTGACGGCATAACTCCTCGATAATTATTTCAGACCAAAGCTGGTTAAGACTTCCTGAAAGGAAATTCATTTAATATTTAATATAGAGATAAATGAGCTGATTTTATTTTCAATTTCATTCCATTCATCGGTCGCCTTGGAGCCGTCCAAAATTCCGGCACCGGAATAAAGATAGAGATTATTTTTTTGGACCAAACCAGAACGAATGGCCACAGCAAACTCTGCGGAATTTGATGATATCCAGCCTACCGGTCCGGCGTACCAACCCCGGTCAAATTGTTCCAGTGATGAAATCTCTTTTAAAGCTTCTGCTCTCGGATAACCACCTACGGCAGGAGTAGGGTGGAGACTCGATAAAATGCTTGAGTCGGTAATCTTATTTTTTAACTTCCCCTGAAACTTTGTAATCAGGTGCTGGACTTGTGAAAGTTTCAAAACTGACCTCTTTGATGAACCTGGGTTGGTGCTGTTATTATTTTGAACACATAGTTCGTTTAAAGAAGCTCTGATAGAATTGACGACATATTGTTGCTCTCTTACATCTTTGTCGCTGTGCAAAAGTTCATTCTCTAAATTGAAATCTGATTCTTCTGTACTGCCTCTTAAACGAGTGCCGGCGATAGCCTCGGTTGTAATTCTGTCATCTTCCCGGCGATATAGCAACTCCGGAGTTGCACCCAAAAAAGTAGAGATGCTGTCAAATTGAAATAAGAACATGAATGATCCTATGGCGTTTTCTTTTAACCTGCTAATCAAATTAAGAGAATCAATTTCTGCCTCAAATTCAAGTAGGGACTGGCGAGCCAATACAATTTTTTTCAGTCCGTTTACCCTGATGCTGTCCAGTGATTTCTTGATGGCCTCTTCCCAGCCGGCTCTATCCGGGGTGTCATGACGCGATATCAGCAAGGGCAATTCTGTCTGCTTCTTGCTTGTTTCAAAAATTAGTTGGTCAATCTCATGGAGAATTTTATCAACCTGTAAAGAATTCTTTTTTGCATTAATATTAACCGCAAAGAAAAATTTATTGTTCTCAAAAATCAGTTCGCAAAGAGGAAGGATCATTTTAAAATCAGAAAAGGGTTTCCAACCTTCAAGTTTGTCTCTTTTACTTGCTGAAAAAGCAAAGTGGAACCCACCAAAATACTTGATATCATTCTGGTTCTCTTTCAAATTCTGTTGAATTTTATCAAGCATCCCTCCAAATCGATTTCCATTTTCTGATTCAATTATATCTGCCTGTCCGACTCCGGAAATTTGAAAACTGTCATCTCTATTTGACCAATAAAGTTTGTGAGAGTTTTCTTGATGAGAAAGCCAGTTCAATGGAGATATCGGCGGAATTTCTATTTTGATTCTATTTATTTTAGGGGCCTTGTTGGCTGCAGCCGGGTAGCTCTGAAAGTTAAGAGAGTGAAAATAGTCTTTCACCAAATTTAACATAACTTTCCT
The DNA here is from genome assembly GCA_022570975.1 of Candidatus Zixiibacteriota bacterium. Taxonomy (GTDB): domain Bacteria; phylum Zixibacteria; class MSB-5A5; order GN15; family FEB-12; genus JACZYS01. Next base: position 2,164 of record JACZYS010000198.1, read on the forward strand.
GGCATCAATAAGTTTATCAATTTTTTTGATTTCAGCCAAGACAGCCTTCTTTATTTGTTACCACAATAAATTGTAGCAATGCCAAAAGTCATTTTTTTTTCTACAACCATTTTAAACCCGGCCCGCTCCATAAGTTCACAAAAATCTTTGCCATATGGAAAAGATTCCACAGTCTTGTTCAAGTATTTATATGCATAACTGTCACCTGAAATTAAAGAGCCAACAAGGGGTAGAATATTTCTAAAATAAAAAAGATAGACCGTTTTTATAACGGCCGATCTTGGAAGTGAAAACTCAAGTATCAATGCTCTTCCCTTCGGTTTCAAAATCCGATGCATTTCTCTTAATGCTCTATTCACGTCGGGCACATTTCTTATTCCAAAAGCAATACTGACAGCCTCAAAAGAGTCGCTGGCAATGGGAATATTGCAGGCATCACCTCGCAAGAGGGTCATAGGTTTTTTTATTTTACTGTTATTAATTTTGACCTGGCCGCAGGCAAGCATCTCTTTGGCCATATCCAACCCGGTGCCGGAGATTACTTTTTTCTCTTTCATCAAAGTCAAAAGCAAATCAGCGGTGCCGGTGGCCAGATCAAGAACTTTGATATTGTCATTTTCGGGGAGGAATTGCGCTGTTTTATTTCTCCAGTAAATATCCTGACCAAAAGATAATAGCCGGTTTAAGAGGTCATACCGGGGGGCGATGCGGTCAAACATTTTCCACGAGTCAGCTTTGTCAGAGTTTCTAAGATTTTCCATAACTTCTGTTTCAGCAGCAATTTTTGTCTGTATGTTCAACAGCAGGAATCCGTTCCAATTTTATTATTTCAATCAACTTACAGCTCAATATAACATTTGAAAACTGCAATTCAAGCTTACAATTTGAGCCTTAGAGAATGAAATGAAAGTAGAGAGGTTCAGATGATTGCCTTTTCCATCTTAATATTATATTTTCCTCAAAAGCTATTGATAGAAAGGGATTATGAAATACAGAAGAATCGGAAAAACGGGGCTAAAAGTATCAGAAATCTCAATCGGGGGATGGCTGACATACGGCCGGACAGTTGAAGATAATCATACGGCAAAAATCATCCAAAAAGCGGTTGAGTCCGGTATAAATTTTATTGATATGGCAGATATTTATGCCACCGGAGAGTCTGAGCTGGCCATTGGTAAAGCTATAAAACCATTCACCCGCTCAGACCTGGTCTTATCCAGCAAACTCTTCTGGCCAATGTCTAAGAATGTCAATGACCGTGGTCTCAATCGAAAACATATTATGGAATCAGTTGAAAAATCACTCAAGAGAATTGGCACAGATTATTTGGATTTATATTTCTGCCACCGATACGACAAGGAGTCTGAAACCGAAGAAACGGTGCGGGCCATGGATGATTTAATCCGTCAGGGGAAAATATTGTACTGGGGAACATCGGTCTGGGATTCAAAACAGATTAACAAAGCCGTAAATATAGCCAAACAATTTGGAGCTTATCAGCCGGTGGTTGAGCAGCCACGATATAACATGATTGACCGGCATATTGAGACCGAAATTATGCCAACCACCACCAGGCACGGAATAGGGTTGGTGGTCTGGTCACCATTGGCTCAGGGAATTTTGACAGGCAAATATAATGACGGCATCCCAAAAAACTCTCGCGGTTCAAATGAAGTTTTCATTCAAGAAGATTTGACCGAAAAGAATATCGCCAAAGTAAGAAAGTTGACAAAAATTGCAGATGATGCCGGAGTAAAGTTGTCTCATCTGGCAATGGCCTGGTGTTTGCGGAAAAAAGAGATTTCATCAATCATAACCGGAGCGTCATCACTAAAGCAGTTACAGGAAAATTTGAAAGTTTCAGAATTCAAACTGACTGAAGATTTACTCAAGAAAGTAGAGAGGATTATAGGTTGATGATTTGTAAACTTTGTTTAAAGGAAAAAGTATTAATTGATGCTCATATCATTCCCAAATTCTTTTTTAGGCATATTATAGATGAGAAGAATAGATTCGTCGAAGTAGACTTGAATTCTAAGTCAGGTAAAAAAGATAAATTGATTCAAAATAGTCCTACAGAAGAA
>JACZYS010000017.1:0-4203 GCA_022570975.1 Candidatus Zixiibacteriota bacterium
AGCAGAATTATCGCTCTACAAATGTTATCCTCAAGGCTGCATCATCGGTTATCAGCAACAACATGGCTCGCAAAGAGAAAGTATTGTGGACCAGTGAAGAAGGAGGAAGCAAAATCCAATTGTTTCTGGTGGATAGTGCTCAGGACGAAGCCCACCATGTGCTCGACACAATAATAAAAAATAACGGCAGCAGCGCTCCATTAAAAGAGATTGCCATCTTGTATCGCACAAATGCACAGTCACGTCCTTTTGAAGAGCAGCTTCGTCTGAAAAACATTCCTTACCAGATTGTAGGCGGAATATCCTTTTATCAACGCAAGGAGATTAAAGACCTGATGGGATATTTGAAGCTGATTACAAATATCAAAGATGATATCTCATTTGAAAGAGTCATAAACTATCCCAGAAGAGGAATAGGAGCAAAATCTATTTCCGATATCAGGGAGCTGGCCCAAAAAAACAACAGCTCAAGCTATGAAATAATTGTCAATGCCGGGAACTATCCGGAGCTCGCTTCAAAACAGAAGAAACTAATACCGTTTGTAAAAATAATTGAAGATTACCGCAAAAGACAGGAGACCGACACGATTGATATTCTCACATCTGATTTAATTGAAGATATAAAGCTGCTGGAAGAATTTAGAGAAGAAGACCCGACTATCGGGCAGACAAGAATTGAAAACATTGAGGCCTTCTTAGAAGGTATGGCAGCCTTTGCCGGGGTTCACCCGGACGCATCGGTGGCCGAGTACCTGTCAGAAATTTCCCTGTTCACGGATTTGGATGACTATGATGATATTGATGAAAAGGTGACCCTCATGACCATTCACTCGGCCAAAGGACTTGAGTATGATTCTGTTTATATTGTTGGGCTGGAAGAAGGACTTTTTCCGCTTGGTCAGACTATTGGTGATGAAATGGCACTGGAAGAGGAAAGACGGCTCTTATATGTTGGGGCTACCAGAGCACGGAAAAATTTGTATCTATCTACGGCAACAACCAGACACCGTTTTGGTGAGGTCGAGTCAATTCCTTCACGTTTTTTGAGAGAAATCCCCGAAGAATTAATTGAGAAGAAAGATTTCAGAACCAGACGGAGTCTGGACTTTTCTTCCTCTGAGACTCGAAATAGAGTACAAAATTATCAAATTAATTATTCTCAGCCAAAAGAAACCGGAGTTCATTATGAGTATGAAGCAGAAGAGATACTGCGCACCGGAAGAATTGTCCAGCATCCGACATTTGGCAGAGGAAAGATTGTAAATGCCGAAGGTTTTGGGGAGTCGCTAAGACTTGAAATCATGTTCACCGGGCTCGGGGTAAAAAAAATAATGGCCAAATACGCCAAACTAAAAGTTGTCGGCTGAGTTTCGTTCTTAATTATTATGGCTATTCAGGGCAATCAACCGGGGGTGGTCCACCAGTAAAACGAAAGTTTGCCAAATAGGTTAGGTCATCATCGTCAATTATAAAATCACCATTGACATCGGCTTGCAAGAAGCATTCTGGTGGTGGGCCATCTCTGTATATATAAGCAGCTAGGTATGTCACATCCCCGATAGCCCAGAATCCGTCGCCGTTAACATCACCTCTAATTCCAACACAACAGCTTACCGCTTCACAGCAGCCTGCATAAGGAAATCCGTTTGTTTTACGTTTATCAAATTCAAATAAGTCTAACTCGTTTATGATGCAGTCAGAATTAAGATCTGCCTGATGATTTTGAAAGTTTGAGACGGTTTCACCTCGCAAAAATTTAAGCAGGGCTTCTCTGTCCTGACTGGTGTACCAGTAGCCGTCCCCATTAATATCACCAAAACCCAAACATGGATCTTCACTTTCATAAATACATGAAAGAAACAAAAGGCTGCTAGCCAATAATAAAACTAACCTAATTAAATACATTATTTTCCCAGTTTGAACAAAACTCCTGCTGAAATTGCGTTTTCAGTTTTGCCTCCTCCTTTACCCAGTCTAATACTTAAATCGAAATCAAAATGCGACTTTGTTTTGAAACGAAACTGTTGAATAAACCCGGGCCTTTCATAAAATCCAAATGAAAGACCGGTAAATGATTTCAGAGATTCATATTCACCATATCCTATCCCTATGTCAAAATATCCTCCGCCGGAAGCCAGAGGTAAGTTTTCTTGAAGTGATATCAGAAAATAATAATTGTCAAGGTATCCAAAACGTAAGTGTCCCGATACCGGTATTTTGTCATCATAGAGAGACTGATAATTTTCAAAAGCAAACCTATCAACACCATCCAAATAACCAATGCCTATTCCAACAGTTCTGAACTCCAAACAGATGTTCGGATTTATATATGAATATGAAATCGAACTGTCAGCGGTTCTGCCATAATCGCCGTTGATGTCTCGGAAAGCAAATCCTGCTCTTGGGGCGTTCCAATAACCGCCTTTTAATCCAAAAGTAATTACGCTATTTGGGTTTCTGTGTACAGGTACATAAAACGCACCTGAAACATCTGTAAACTTGCTTGCTTCGGATTGCAATACCTTTCCGCTGCAATCTCTCAATACAGAGGCCACCTGCCCATGTCCGCCATATAGGCCGATAGCGACATCAGACGAGTCTCCACTGTCAGGATAATACCCAACTGGCAAAACCAAAAGAAACGAGATGAAAGTACAATGAGAAACGGCCTTAAGGGATTTTTTGATTATTTCAGAAAAATTCATTCTTGACCTCCAGAAATGACATCTGCTTAAATAAAATATAGGTAATAGACGATTTTTGTCAACCGTACCGAGATTGATATTTTACCCCCATTCTGGCGTATAATCTGCATTTTCAAGCGATTATTGATTAAACTTGATTAAAAAATATTCTTTCATAATTTCCCACGTATAGAAAATTAGACAATTACTTATGCATTGCTGTATAAAAATTATGCTGCAAATTGACTTACAGTCGGGAACTGATTAGGTTTTATTAATGTTACTAATACTGAGAAAAATAAAATTCTGCTCTACATATTTCAGACATGCGGAGATAAAAAGATATGTCTGAAAGCAGAATTGTTACTCAAAATAAAAGACAAGAGTTTGAGAGAGAAGCAATTCCCCACATGGATGCTCTTCTGCGCTCAGGCTTAAGGATGACCAAAAATGAAAAGGATGCGGAAGATTTAGTACAGGAAACAATGGTCAAGGCATACCGGTTCTGGGATAAGTTTGAAAAAGGTTCAAACTGCCGGGCGTGGTTGTTCAGAATAATGACTAACATTTTTATCAACGAATACCGCTCCAAGTCCCGCTCTCCGATGTCAATCAGTACTGATGATGTAGATGATAATTTCCTGTATGGACAGCTTGCCAGTGGAGGTACAAATGATACTCCCGAGCAGGCACTCTTCGCAAAAATATTTGATAACGATGTTAAGAATGCAATTGATAAACTCCCCGATGACTTTCGGATGGTTATTGTTTTATCTTTCCTGGAAGGATTCTCTTATCAGGAGATTGCAGACATTACCGACTTACAATTGGGAACAGTAAAATCAAGACTGCACCGTGGAAGAAAATTGTTACAAAAAGAATTATATGATTATGCAATTCAAAATGGATTTATTAAAGGAAACAGTCAATGAACTGCCAGGAAGCGCTGGAGAAACTCTATAGAATTTTAGATAAAGAAGGCACGGAAGTTGATGAAAAGTTGATTCGGGAACACCTCGATGAATGCAGTTGTTGTTGCGAGTCATTTAGAATTGAAAAGGCTTTTCATGAATTTCTTGAATCCTGTCTTTGCGATGCCGGTTGCGATGAAGCAAAACTTATCGCCTTAAAAAACAGTGTTGCTGACCGCCTTGACGCAATTGATTGCGAGCCACAAAAGACAAAGACCGGTAAAAAGAACACTGTTATTATGTCTTTGGCAGCTGCCGCTTCGATTGTTCTTGTACTGGGAGCATCATATTTTGGATACCTCTTATATGACCATTCCGAGGTATATGGTCCGATTGAGCAGGCACACTTTGCTGCCGCAATAAGCTCTGAAATTCTAAACAGTGATGTTAGTCTTATTTCTGAAACCGCCAAGCATGAACTAAACTATATTATCAGTGAAAACATTGCCGGGTACATGCTTGTAGGCGGCTCCATGATGGAAGTGATGGGAATAGAAATGGCCCATTTTCTTTATACCAAGGGGGATTCAAAAATATCAGTCTTTGTG
>JACZYS010000017.1:4213-19287 GCA_022570975.1 Candidatus Zixiibacteriota bacterium
AATAAAGTATTTAGAGACGGCAAAGAATATTTTGACCACAACTGCTGGGGATGCCGGGTAGTTTATCATCAGAATAACTCAACACTGATAATTACCGCCTCTCAGGATAAATCCGTTGAACTGCTTGATTTTATCCCGGGTAAATCAATAATATAGTATTTTTGTTGAACTGATTTTGCAGCCTAAACAAATTAACGGAATGAAGAATCATTCCGTTTTCTTTTTTATTAATAAGAATATTCGCAGTCTAATTCTATCAACCCAACTGGCAGTCGTCTTGTTGTTCATAGTATTATTTTACTCTCCCACAGATGCATCAGCATATATGACCAAAGAAAAAAAACTGTATATGGAAAAAATACAGGAGCTGATTTATAACGACAAATTCAAAGAAGCAGACTCACTCAATAAAGATTTTATCAGTAACAATCAAAATGACCCGGCCGGTTATCTTTTTCAGATGGGTCTGTTAATGGCAGTTATGACTGATGGCGAAGAAAACAATCATGAAAAAGAGTTTAATTCTTATTCTGATTCAGCAACGACAATTATTGATTCTCTATTGTTGCGCCTGAGCGGTAAAGACCGGGCTTGGTATCATCTGCTTAAGGGACATATGTATGTTTACAAATCCCTCTGGGAATCCCGGTTTGGTTCTAAGCTTTCATCTGTAAAACTTGGCTATAAAGCAAAAGGTGAGTATGAAAAAGGTCTCAAGAGCGACAGCAGCTGCTATGATTTATATTTTGGACTGGGTGCTTTTCATTATTGGAAATCTGCCAAAGCCGGGTTGCTGAGAACGCTCGGATTTTTTTCAAATGACAAAAAGAAGGGGATAAAAGAGCTCAAACTAGCCATTGACTCTTCAGTTATCTCCCGGCAGTCAGCCAGAAATGCAATGATTTGGATTTGGATTGACCGGAAAGATTATGATTCGGCCATTGCAACAGCGACTGAAATGCTAAAGAAATTTCCTGACGGAAAAATATTTCTGTGGCCGCTGGCCGAAGCATATTACCGAAAGACAGAATATCTGAAAGGAGTAGAGGTTCTTCAGTTGCTAAGAGAAAAACTGGTAATATCACCGGGTAATTATTATAACCTGATTGAGTGTGACTATAAGATCTGTGAAAACTTCAGGTTGCTAAAACAGAAACAGAATGAAAAAAAATCAGCCGAGAAAATAAATATGTATTTGAACCTGATTCCCAAAGATATATCAAAATCTCAAAACTCAAAAATCAGGAAATTGCTCAAAATTTCTAAAGAGAAAATTTAATATCAGTTACTGATCTCATCAATAAGCCGGCATCCTTCCATCATGATAAACTCATTGGAGTGGAAATTATTTGGTTCCGGCAGGTCATCTTTTTTGACCGGTTCCAAATGCCATGAGCCGGTTTCCCATCTCATCGCATGGTATATGGCATCAGCTCCGCCAATATCTCCCAGCATGGCAAAGGTTATGGCACCTCTCTCCAGATATATGACCAGATGGTCATCACATTTCATATCAGACGAAACAGTAATCTTGGTGGTTCGTTGGCTTGGGCCCAGCGCCTGTAGTAAATCTATCAGGTTAATATCTGACAGATTTCCATTAGTACCTGATTTTTTCTGATTGAGCTGGTTTTCTTTTCTCCGTTCTTCCTTGAGCTGGTTGATAATTTTTTTGACTTTCATTATCAAAATATCTAAAGACCGTTCAGAATCAATTATATCTTCAATGCCCATCTCCAAAAATGACGACAGGTCAGAAACCGATTCGTTGTTTGCCAGCAAAAATGAATGACAACTGTCCAATTGTATTTTTTCTTTTTTGAAATAATCCAATGTTGCAAAAATCTCTTTCTTATTGCCATGCAGGTCAAATAGCACAATGTCCGGCTTGCTTCTTTCAAAAATCTTGACAAACGTCTCTTTGGAGCTGGCCATGAATGTTCTCAGTCCCTCGTTTTTGAGCTTTAGGTCAATCGAGTAAGTGCTTTCCGGGAGGTCAGAATAAATTATGATCTGAGAGTGATTTTCACCTTCTCTGCTTCCCAAAATCTCCGCCTCAATCATCTTTTCCAGTTCTGATTCATGGTGGCTTTTGATTTTTTTGATTTTCAATATCAGGATGTCGAGCGAAGTCTCAGAATCAATAATATCTTCAATACCAATTTCTAAGAGACTGGAAATATCGGCAATGTTTTTTCCATCGGTTAAAAGAAATACCGGTGTTTCTTCGAAGTTGATTGAATTTTCATGGAAGAATGAAATTGTAGATTTAACTTCTTTTGCCTTACCATGCAGGTCAAATACAATTGTGTCGGGGGTGCTTCTTTTATACAGCTGAATAAATGATTCTCTGGAGTTGGCTAAGAATGTTCTGAATCCTTCTTTCTTTAAGCGGAGGTCAAGCGGATATGTGCTTTCCGGTTGGTTTGAGAAAATCATGACCTGATTAAACCTGTGGGTTCCGGTAGTTTTGAGAATCTCTGCTTCAATCATTTCAATAAAAGCATCAGCAACTTCGGACAAAAAGAGTTTGCCAATCATATCATTAATTTTTGTCTGGATGCTGTCAAACCTATCGAGCGTCAATTGCTCATTAACTACAACCGAGTCGCAGAAAAGGTCTGTTATAGTTAAAATATTTCCGCCCAGAACTTCAATAGGAAGACGCTTGTTGTATTTATTCTTGAGGTCAATATACATTGACTTAAGCATCTCAACTACAACCGGCTCATAGTTTATAGAGTTGAGGAGCTTGGTCGTGAGCTTTATTATGGTTCTGAAATCTCTGCTCTCATCACTGGGGTAGTAATATTTTGCAATATCATGAACATAGGCGGCGTTGATTATCAAAAACCGCTCCTTGACCGGGAGTTTAAGTTTCCGGGTCAGTTTCTCAACATAATAGGCAACCGCACCTCCGGTATTGAATGGAAGTTTCTGCTTTATTGACAGAAGTGAGGTGAAGAGTTCCAGGTTTTTTTGGTGAACCGATGAGAGATTTTTTATCGTCAGTTCACCTAAGATTAATCCTGATGTTGATTCAAAAAACTTAACTTTTGTCTTAAGAGAATTTTTTCTCAGTCTGTCAACCAGGTCAAGATAGTCTCCGGCAACGGAATCCTTTATCAGGACAATATCAAATATCCGCTCTCTGGTAAGTTCAATGGCGTCATCAGCAGATTCACTAATCTCAATTTCAAAACCGTCCCCCTCAAAGAGAGTTTGGATTATCTGATAAGAATCTTTATCATCTGAAACGAGGAGAACTGACTTTGCAGTGGCTTGATTGTTAGTGTTGATATCAGCCGGAACATGGAATTCATCAATGACTTGTTTTTTTGCAGCCGGCTGCTCAAGTTGTTCATCAGAACTGTCAATAACCGCTGGCTGGCCTACGTAATATTTCCCCAGGGCTGATAAGATAGAAAGCTCAGCGGCGATAACCAGTTCAATTTTCTTTCCCGGAACAACATACTGAATTTCACGAATGAGAGATTCAGAATTTGGATCCTCGCAGGCAATTTTTAATATGTTGCTGTCTTCATCGTATAAGATAGGTATGATTTTTCTGGCGATAGCCACCGATGGAGGGATGTAATCCAAAACGGACTTAGGAATATCAAGCTCAGAGAGAACTACTCCTTTGCAGTTATATTGAATTGAAAGAGCCTCAATTAAAGCCGACTCATCAATAAAACTGTGGTGCAAGAGATGGGAGCCAAACTTGCCACCGTAAACTTTTTGGTGTTTTAAGGCTACTTTAATTTGGCTTTCGGTAGCTAGCCCTTTTTCAATCAGAATTTCATCTAATCTTTTTGTATTGTTTTTTTCAGTCATTGTGCTGTGAGCAATTTTTTTATACCTATGGTGTCAATCCAATAAATTTGGTTCATCAGTCAAATCGTCAAAAAACCGAGCATACTAAAGATTTATCGGCCATTTCCTGTGAAAATTGAGAGCCGATATTGGTCCCGAAATTGGCCATTCAAAGTATTATCAGCCTTATGAATTGAAGCTTTCCTAAACATTATGTTTTTTATTGCCTGAAGGGTAAAATGAGATTTATATATACTTATGCCAAGGAGAGTTAAGAAAAACAGGTCAATTTTTACTCCAATTGCCGAGACTTTCGTCAACAAGTTGTCATCGGCTGACAGAAAATTCCGGCAAAAACTGCTGAGAATAGTGATGATATTTCTACTGGTCATGTTTGGTTATTCTCTTATGAGCGGGACTTATGGAATTCCGAGAATTATCAAATTGGAGCTTACCAAAAACTCCCTTGAAGATTCCAATCGGAAATTAACGGCCGAGCTTTTAGACGCCGGAAGAATCAGGGAACTTCTCACTTCTGACAGCGACTATATAGAATATATTGCCAGAACTCGCTTTTATATGGCCAAGCCAAACGAAATAATCTATCGCTTTCATGGTCATTAGAGATGGCTCTTGATAAAACCGAAGCAATCCTGTTAAAATCATTTAACTGGTCAGAATCAAGCAGAACGGTTGTCTTTTTTACCCAAAAGTTCGGTAAACTGGCTCTTGTTGATAAGGGGGGAAGAAGATTTAAGAGCAAGCGAGGAAGAGTACAAAGTTTTGCTCGTTTGGAAATCACTTTCTACAATTCAGAAAAAGAAACAAGTGGTTATATCTCTGATATTGATCTTATTGAACAGTTTTCATTGGAAAAAGATGGCTCTTTGGGAAGGCTGTCTTATGTGTCTGCCGCCTGTGAATTGCTTCACCAACTTTTGCCGGAAGAAGAGCCACAGGAAATGCTTTACACTTTCTTTTGCAAGTTCTTATCTCTGTCCGACCAGATGGAGAAAACTCATCTGCCAGCCTTGTTCATTATTTTTATGCTTAAAATTCTTTCTCAAATGGGATATCAACCATCGTTTTCTTATTGTGCCGGTTGCTCCAAAGAGTTAAAGGCAGAGTCAAAAAAGACAAATTTTCTATTCTCCCCATCAAGAGGAGGAATCATATGCAGCACTTGTCAGACGGCAGGAGAATACTATATTCATTTATCATCTGAGAACTTAAAGCTTCTCCAGTTGATGCAGAGATCGTCGTTAAATGAAGCAGAATTGATCCAGATAGGATATCAACAGGCGATCATGATGATAGAGATTATTGAAGAACATTTGGGTTTTCAGGCCGATCTGAAACATCGCTTGAAGTCTCTTAAATTTCTGGAAAAATTAAAGAACAGCCAACTATTGAATTAGAAAGAGAAACATGAGCAGCAATAAGAACAAGAATAATCTGATGGATAAAATAGTATCTCTCTGCAAAAGAAGAGGTTTCATCTTTCCTTCGTCTGAAATTTACGGCGGGTTAACTTCATGCTGGGATTATGGTCCTTTGGGAGCGGAGCTGAAACGAAATCTGAAAGATTTCTGGTGGAAGGCTATGACTCGCAGTAGAAACGATATTGAAGGGCTTGACGCTGCTATTTTAATGCATCCGCAAGTGTGGCACACCTCCGGTCATGTTGCCGAATTTAATGACCCCATGATTGACTGTAAAACCTGCAAAGCAAGATTTCGTGAGGACAAACTTGAAGAATCCCAGTGTGGTAGAAAGCCGTCCAAAAAACCGACCGAATGCGGCGGAGAGCTTACCGAAGCCAGACAGTTTAATCTTATGTTCAAGACTTTTATGGGGCCGGTCGAAGATTCCTCAAGTGTAATTTACATGAGGCCGGAAACGGCGCAAGGGATATATGTGAATTTTCTCAATGTAAAAAATTCTTCCCGCCAGAAAATCCCATTTGGGATTGCCCAGATTGGGAAAGCCTTCAGGAATGAAATTACTCCCGGTAATTTTACTTTCCGCACCAGAGAATTTGAACAGATGGAGATGCAGTTTTTTGTTCACCCGTCTGAAGATGAAAAATGGTTTGAATACTGGAGAGAAGAGCGCTGGAAATGGTATGAAGAGTTGGGCATTAATATGGCTAAACTTCGCTGGCATGAACACGGACCCGATGAACTTGCCCATTATGCCAAATCCGCATATGATGTTGAGTATGAATATCCGTTTGGCTGGCAGGAGTTGGAAGGGGTCCATAACCGGACAGATTTTGACCTTGGACGGCATATGAAAGCGACCAAAAAAGATTTGCGTTACCAGGATGACCGCTACAAAGAAAAATTTATTCCCTATATCATTGAGACTTCGGCCGGATGTGACCGGACATTGCTGACTCTGTTGGTTGATGGATATGATGAAGTTGAAATTAAAGGAGAGATAAGAGTTTTCATGCGTCTCTCAGCCAAAGTGGCTCCGATAAAAGCAGCTGTCTTACCGTTGGTAAAAAAAGAAGGAATGCCTGAATATGCGATAAAAGTTCATGAAGAACTGAAAAAGAAATTTAAACTGTTTTATGACGAGTCCGGTGCCATTGGAAGAAGATACGCCAGGATGGATGAAGCTGGCTGTCCCTTCTGCATTACTATTGACGGTGACACTCTAATAGATAACACCATGACCGTTCGTGACCGTGACAGCATGGAGCAGACTCGGATGACGGTAGAAGAGATAGAGGATTTTCTGGATAAAAAAATAAACGATTAATTCTCATTTACTTGCTTAGTGGTAGTGAATTGCCGGATAGTCTGGGTATAGAGATTATTGGCATAGTCACCTCTGAATCGGTTTACCTTTGTCCCTCTTTCATAATATCTTTTGGCCAGCTCAAGTAAACTGTTGTCCTGTCTTTCCAAAGCTAATATTTGCAAAAACCGGCCGCATTGAATTTGGATATAAAAATCTGTCGGAAACCTGTCAGCCAATCTGGTAATTTTGTCAAAAACCTCCTGCGGATTTCCAAGAGCAGAGAGAATGTCAATCAGCAACACATTTCCTGACTTTGAGTCAATGTTATCAGACAGAAATTGCTTTGAAAGTTCCAAAGCGCCATTGTTATCATTCTGGTAGAACTTGCTTGAAGCAATCTCAAAATATGATTCCTTGTAACTGTTGGCCTTTTCGTTAGAAAAGAGGTTGGTGATATTATACAACCGTACTTCATAATCCCTTATCCAGTAAGTTGTGATAGGTATAATATCTTTCAGTTTCGGATAAGATTTAACCGCATCGGCCCAGTTGGATTCATCGACAGCAAGATGGGTGATCGGGTAACGGTCGAAAAGGGTTGTGTCAACAGATGCGACTCCAAAAAGATGTATGAATGAACGAAGATTGGTGTTTGCGGTTAAGACAGCGGCATAAGGACCCGAGACCATGGCATCCTTTGAGAGAATTTGCTCAATGTCTAAATTTGCTTCTTCAATATTAAAATTGCTTTCCGAATAATGAATTCTCTTGATTCGGAAGCTGTTGGTAACAACTGAGAATAAGAGGGTGGCAACAATAAGATATCCAAATGTCTTTTTGGGGAAAATAGCCGCTTTCTTTCTCAGGTTTAGCAAATACAGGCCATACACGCCAAGCAAAGCAATTGGAAGAGTAAACCAGGTCAGTTCTGCGTATGGAAAAGGAATCTGGTTAAAAAAGAAAATATTACCAATCAAATGAAAAGCAGAAATCCAGATTATAAGTCCAGATAAAATCAACACCGGTTTGGTAAAAGTGAACCGGGCAGATTTTTTGGTCTGGTGCAACTTATCTAACAGGGTAAAGCATGAAAAAATAAGCAGCGGAATAATTACAATGGCATACCTGATGGGAGAATAATTAAGCGGCATTAATCCGAGTAGAAAAAGCAGACTTCCAAAAATTGACAGCCTCACATGAGGTGCCAGTGACGACAGTTTTGAACCTCTGGCAAGATAAATTATGATAGATAATACAGACAAAACAAAGAACAGAAACAGATCCGGGTTATTGTAATAAAGATGGTTCTCCATTCCATAAGAGATAAAATGCTCTACAAAGCCCCAGGGGGTTGCCAGCCCTTCGGGGAAACCTCTTAAACCATATGACTGCTCCGATGCGTATCCAAAAGCGGCACCCATATTGTTACCATATAAAATCAAAATCAGCAGGACAGATGAAACCAAGAAGGCCGATGAAGTGAGAACCATCTTTTTAAATTTTGTTTTTTCTTTTGAAGTGATAATAGTCAGCAATAATGCCGGCAGCAAAAGAAGGCCAAATAATTTGCCGGTAATCACGGCCAGAGCAACTATGGCTCCGCATGCAATAAGCCCGTAACTTGATTTCTCCCACCGACTATAAACATAAAGCAGCAAAGCTGACAAAAAGATAAGCCCGTTTTCCAGATAAGTAATCCGTCCGTGAGTAAAAAGAGTCAGATTGATAATAAACATCAGGGCAATAGATGCACCTACCCAGGGTCGGCTAAATTTATTAGCTGTCAAAATCAGTAAAAGGAGGGATAAGAAAGACAATACTGTGCTGGCCAAACTTGCCTGCATAAGCGAAACTTCCGTCAATGAAAACCACAGATAACAGAGACCTGAAATTAATGAATGCTGGTACACCGTCCATCGGTCATAGCCATCAGGATTAAACTCACCAAAGAGGATTTTGTTGCGGGCATGATGAAAATATTGGGCCGGATCCGTAGAGAGAGATTGTCCCAGTCCGGAAAAATACATAGGCGGATCCGATCTTAAATCAGAAACCCAGAAAATAAAGCCGCCAACAAATAAGGCAATAGTTATTAGATAATAGAGTCTCTTACTGCTTGTTTGATTGAGCCTTATCATTATTTAATCTATAATTATGAATCTGTCGGATCTTTCTTCCACCACTCCTATCTGTTTGTGAAAGAGACCAGCTTCTTTGAGTTTTACTTCAAAATCTTTTGACTCACTCTCCGGCATGGCAATCAGCAGTCCGCCTGAAGTCTGGGGGTCAAATAAAAGTGGTTCAAGTTTTTTATCCACACTGTCTGATATTACATACTTGTTTTGCATAAATTCTCTATTGTCATTGGTTCCGCCCGGAATAATATTCTCTTCGGCCAGTTCCAAGGCACCGGAAATTAGAGGAATTTCATCTGCAAAAAATTTCAGAGTTACGTTGGAGGCAGAAGCCATCTCAAAACCGTGTCCCATTAAACCAAAACCGGTTACATCGGTAGCCGATGATACTTTATGTAAAATCATCAACTCAGCCGCTTTTTTATTAAGCTCGCACATCTGAGATATTACTTTGTCAATTATCTCTTGGGATACTTTATCCCTCTTAATGGCGGTCGTAATAATACCGGTTCCCAAATTTTTGGTGAGGTAAAGTTTATCACCAGCTTTTGCCTTTCCATTAGTGACTATTTTATCAGGATGAACTGTGCCGGTAATGGCAGCCCCATATTTAAGCTCATTGTCTTTTATTGAATGTCCTCCCACAACAACGGCGCCCGCTTCTACAATTTTGTCGTTGCCGCCCTGTAATATGTCTGTCAAAACTTGGGCCGGCATGGTTATCGGAAAGGCTACAATATTTAGAGCTGTCATTGGTGTTGCACCCATAGCAAAAATATCAGAAAGGGCATTGGCCGCGGCAATCTGTCCAAAAGAATATGGGTCATCAACAATTGGCGGGAAAAAATCAACCGTCTGCACCATGGCCAGTTCATCACTGATTTTATAAACTCCGGCATCATCGGCCATGTCAAACCCAACCAGAAGATTTGGATCATGGGACTTGGGAATTGATTTTAATGCTTCCGCCAACAACTTTGGCGCCAATTTAGAAGCTCAACCGGCGCAACTGACCTGAGCTGTCAATTTTATAGATACTTCTTTTCTTTTATCAATCATACATTTTTGAATAAGTTCGCACAGTTAGTAATGTTAAAACATACGCACCCAAAAATCAGATGTCAATCTCCGGCAAGATTCTTTTTCTGAAATGCGACAATTCCGGTTCTTACAGCGATTTCAAATTTTTGTGCTCTTAATTAGAACTCTCGAATGTTCCCTTCCTACAGAGATTGAAACTGTCTGCGGAAATTGCACTGTTTAAGAGCGGTTGACAATAAATCTAAATATGATATACTCAGGGCTCGTCAAAATGACGACAGAAGAGAATAATGAATAGAACAAAGGAAAATTGTGACTCATAAAGTAACTCTCTTACCGGGTGATGGAATTGGTCCGGAAATTGCAGAATCAGTCCTAAAAGTAATCGATTCAGCTGGTGTAAATATTGAATGGGACAGGCAGGATGCTGGAATTGTCTCTTTGGAAAAGACAGGTGAAACAGTCCCAAAAGCGCTGCTTGATTCAATCAGAAAGAACAAAATTGCCCTTAAAGGACCAATTACAACTCCGGTGGGCAAAGGGTTCAAGTCTGTAAACGTTACTTTACGTCAGAAACTTGATTTATACGCTAACTTGCGGCCGGTAAGGTCAATTGGTGGAATCCCCAGCCGCTATCAGAAGGTCAATCTGGTAATAGTTCGCGAGAATACGGAAGATTTATATACTGGAATTGAAAAAGAGATTTCTCCCGGTGTAACCCAGGCTATAAAAGTTGTTACAAAAAAAGCTTCATGCAGGATTGCAGAGTTTGCTTTCAAATATGCCCAAAAGCATAATCGCAAGAAAATCACGCTGGTTCATAAGGCTAACATTATGAAAATCTCTGACGGGATGTTTCTGAACTCTTTCCGTGAAATTGCTGAAAAATATCCTGATATAATTGCCGATGACATGATTGTTGATGCTCTTTGTATGAATCTTGTCTTGGATCCCTGTAAATTTGATGTTTTATTGCTTGGAAATCTATTTGGTGATATTGTTTCAGATTTGGCCGCCGGACTGGTGGGCGGATTGGGCGTTGTTCCGGGAGCAAATATTGGCGATAATTACGCAGTTTATGAAGCTGTTCATGGTACGGCCCCGGATATCGCCGGAAACAATATTGCCAATCCTACCGCCCTGATTTTCTCAGCCCTTTTGATGCTTCGCCGTCTGGGTGAGAATGAAGCCGCCGACAGAATTTGGAAATCAGTGGTAGTTACCTTAGCAATCGGAGCTCATTTGACCGGAGATATGGGAGGCGGGGATTCTACTACTGAATTTACCGATGAGCTTATTAGAGAGATAAAATCCCGGGGATAGAGTTTGGTGTTACTCTTTTACTTTCTTCATACCTATTCTCTCTAACAAGTAACTTTATCCGTTTGCCGATAGTATATTAGTATATGGAACTTTATCTAATAATATCTGCCGTTCTTCTGATGATTGTACTTTTCACCCTCTTAAAGCTCAGGTTAAAATTTGAAATTTCATCGGAGAGAAAAGAACTCTTTCTTGGACTGGGAAGAAGCGGCGCAATAATAAATTTTAAGAACAGATCAAAAATCTTTTCACTTTTTGGTTTTAGAGTAAAAGAGGTTTTTTCTCAAAAGAAGAAAAAAGAAAAAGAGAAATTGGAAAATGTGATTGCCAAACCCAAAAAGAAGAAAAAGAGAAAAAGAGATATCAAAGAGGCAATAAAGTTACTGCCCGGACTGTCAAAAGTTTTTTTCAGTTATATAATTGGATTATTTTCATCTCTAAAAATTGAAAATCTGACCGGAGAACTTAAGGCCGGATTTAACTCGCCGGACATTACCGGAATGCTATTTGGATATTATCATGCGGTTGCAGCTTCGGTTCCGGCAATAGGGAGAAACACAAAATTTGAGCCGGTATGGGATGAAGCAATACTGGAGGGAAGAGTCAAAGGCTCAATTGCGATTCCTCTTTACCGGGTTATTTACCTGACCTTTGTTTTGCTCATAAAACTTCCCTTAAGAGAATTATTGAAATTGGCGATAGGAAGAAAAGAAGGAGGCCAGGATGGCTAACAATGTCGTAGAAATCTTAAAAAGCGTAGTTGGCGAACTGAGGGAGATTGCCAAGTCCGAAACAATAATTGGCGACCCGGTCACGGTTGGTGAAACCACGGTTTTGCCGGTAGTAAAAATCTCTGTTGGTTTTGGAGCCGGCGGCGGTCAGGGTGAAAGTCAGAAAGCCGAAACAGGATTTGGCGGCGGCGGTGGCGGTGGTGCCAGAATTGAACCGGCCGGATTTATAATTATGGGAAAAGACGGTGTCTCTTTCTTGCCGGCAACAAAAGGCAAATGGGAAGGTATTATTGATGCTATTCCCGGAATTGCCAAAAAAGTCTCCAAGTGGAAAGATAGTTTGAAAGCCGAAGATCTCTCGGAATCAGAAGACTCTGAAGACGAAAAATAATCTGGTTTTACATTTGACTCTCTGATTTTCTCCCTTATTTTCTTATTCAAAATACTGAAAATAAATCTAACCAAAAGGATAAGAACATGACTTCCCCAAAAATCTTGCTGGCGACAGCATTGTTAGCTTTTCTGACAATTTCCCCCAAAGTGACCGCTCATTGTCAGGTACCGTGCGGAATTTATAATGATTCTGCCCGTTTTGTGATGCTCAATGAGCATATTACAACGATCGAAAAATCTATGAATCAAATCAATGAGCTTTCCGCTTCAGAATCAAAAAATATGAACCAGATTGTTCGCTGGGTTAACAACAAAGAAGATCATGCTAATGCTTTTTCTGAAATAGTAAGTTATTACTTTATGGCTCAACGAGTTAAACCAGTAAGTGAAGGTACAGCGGATGAAATGTCGGCATATTTGAAAAAAGTAGAATTGCTTCATAATTTGATAGTTCTGTCAATGAAATGCAAGCAAAGCTCAGATATTGCCCTTATTTTGAAACTAAGGGGAAAGTTGGACCAGTTTGAGAAAGCATATTTTAGTTAATTAGTTAAATTGCATAAAGTTAGCCAAGAAATTTAACTTTTTTGGCTAACAAATTACTTGGTTTTCCCATAATCTCTCTATATATTTATGAGATAAGTAGTTGCGATAACAGTTCTGTTCAATATTTGCACATTTCAGAAGGAATTTAAGACTCAGATTATGAATTGTGCAGAAACTGAACAGATTGGCCGATAAAAGTAAGGAGAAGAAATTTTGAACTGGCAAATTTTGATGTCTGGTGGACCGGAAGGCGGAGACTCAGGGATGTTTACATTGGTCTGGTTTGGACTAATTTTTTTGATAATGTACCTTTTGCTTATCCGTCCCCAGAAGAAAAAACAGAAAGCTCATGAAGAATTGTTAAATGAGCTTAAGAAAGGTGACAAAATTGTAACCAGCGGCGGAATGTTTGGCGTTATTTTCGCTATCGATAATGAAAAAAACAGAGTTGTTGTAAGAATTGGCAATGACATAAAACTGGAATTTCTAAAATCATCAATAGCCGCTAAAGTAGAAAGTTAATAACAGGAGAAACCTTGGCAGAGCAGCCGATCGTCATTTATGGCGACCCGGTTTTACGGGAAGTATCAGAGCCGGTCATAGAAATTGACCGGGAAATCAAAGATTTAGTGTCAGATTTAAAAGACACTTTAAAAAAGGCAGGCGGCCTTGGACTGGCCGCAGTACAGATTGGTGAGTTGAAGCGCGTCTTTATTGTCGATTTTTCTTCAATAGACTTAGACGCCTCCCTCAAAGTATTCATAAACCCGGAAATTATGGAGAAATCCGGTGAAATAGAGATGGAAGAAGGCTGCCTCTCTATCCCTGAAATATATCAGAAAATAATTCGCCCGGAAAAGGTGAAAGTGATAGCACTGGGAATAGACGGCAAAGAGTTCAGTATGAACTTAAATGGAATAGCAGCAAGAATTGTACAACATGAATATGACCATCTCGAGGGAAAACTGTTTTTGGATTATATCTCACCAATGGCAAAAACAATGTTAAAGGGCAAACTAAAAAGACTATCAGCCGTTTAAGCATTGAAAAATTTTAATTTCTGATACTTAAAAGCAATCCGTACAATTACTCTGTTTCAAATTCTCCACAGACGAGCTCTTTTAATTTTTAAAAAAAATTAGCGGGCTTGTTAAAGTGAGAAGAAAATGAAAATTGTTTTTATGGGCACGCCGGAATTCGCCTGCCCGCCGCTTAAGGCATTAAGCAACAGCAGGCATAAAATTTTGGCCGTGATTACAGGGATTGACAAAAAGAGCGGACGGGGCAGAAAACTAACTCAGGCGCCGGTGGCAGAGCTTGCTTTGGAGTTGGGACTGCCGGTCATAAAAGCGTCCGGGCTTAAAGATGAATCGCTGCACCAGAAAATCAAATCACTCTCACCGGACTTAATAGTCGTCATTGCTTTTAGAATTCTGCCGGAAAGTTTAATAAATATTCCAAAACTTGGGGCAATTAACATCCACGGCTCACTTCTGCCCAAATACCGGGGTGCAGCACCAATTAACTGGGCACTAATCAACGGAGAGAAAGAAACCGGCTTGAGCAGTTTTTTCTTAAAAAAGAAAGTTGATACCGGAAATATTATTCTCCGGGAAAAAATAGAAATCAATCCTGACGATAATTTTTCTTCACTTTACAACCGTCTTTCTGAAATGTCGGCTAAGTTTCTTTTGGACTCACTTGATAAAATTGAAGAACCCGGATTTGAACCAAGCGGACAGCGCCCACGACGAGCCGATGATCGGCAGCGGGCCCAGAATCAGAATCAGCCAACGAATGCGGTTCAATGCTGCGGTACCCTTTCCAAAACTGAAAGACCGTCGCAACGCGCGCTACGGTTCAACGTAGTCGGCCGCCCACAGGCTCACAAGACGTACGGCGCGCGCGCGGCGCATTTGTCGCCGCCCGGCAATGCTTGTGCCATACAACTGCCACAACCGGGCGCGCCGGTGCGAGCGGTCCTACCCCCATATCGCGCAAGCCGCGTCGGCACGCCGTGGGAGTCTTTGACAGTGGGTAACTTGCGCAAATTTGACGGCTTCACCAATCAGGTGCTACAATTTCCCCGTGCAGCTCGTGGATGGGGCTGTTTGAACTCGAAGGAATGCCCCCCTTCGCTGCCCGAGCAGGCCGGAGGGGTTTTTTTGTTCGTTCAATAGTCGAAAGGAGCTACGCCATGTCGAGAAATCGTAACGCCATTGGCAGTCACGCACGGAACGCGCTTGCGGAGATGCAGCTTGAAATGCAAACCATCGGGCACCAAGCCGGCCAACGCGCGGGCGAGATCGGCGAGAAGGCCCGCGAACGAGCCACCACG
>JACZYS010000018.1:0-8448 GCA_022570975.1 Candidatus Zixiibacteriota bacterium
AAATGAGCTTTACAAGAGTGACTCAGAATCTCTGTTGACTTCGCTCTACGAAGAGCTTGAAAACGCAGCCGCTATATTAGGGATAACTGACATTGATGACCCGCTATCTTTGGCTCAGGCTTTTCAGGGGAAAATTGCTGAAATCATCGCCGAAAATGAAGACCTCACCGAGCAGCTTGAAGAAAGCCAGACAAAATTAACCGGTCTCACCGAAGAACATGCCTCTATGTCCCAAGAGTTAACCATGAGGCAGGAAAAAGAAAATAAATTTAAGAAGGCCAAAAAAATTCTTAATCCTTCCGAAGGTGAAGTCTTGTTTAACTCTTCCAACGATATTGTTCTGAGACTGAGCGGGTTTTCATTTGATATTGGAAAAAGCGATATCAAAGATGAGCATATTCCATTAATTGAAAAAATACAAACGATCATTGAAATGTTTCCCAACACTAAGCTTGTCGTGGAAGGTCATACCGATGCCTCAGGTGACGGCGCCTCAAATATGCTCTTGAGTGAAAAGAGAGCTTT
The DNA here is from genome assembly GCA_022570975.1 of Candidatus Zixiibacteriota bacterium. Lineage (GTDB taxonomy): Bacteria > Zixibacteria > MSB-5A5 > GN15 > FEB-12 > JACZYS01. The sequence goes on from JACZYS010000018.1 coordinate 526, forward strand.
TGCGGTTATGCAGTTGCTCCGGCAAGGGCTGTTGATACCTATTAGCAGAATCACCTCTATCGGTTATGGAGCCGACCACCCGGTGGCATCAAACCAGACCAAAGATGGTCGTTCAAAAAACCGCAGAATTGATATCATTATCATGCAGTAAATTGTGATAATAAATAATCAGAGGGAGTATATGAATGTACTCCCTTTTTTTATGGAATTATCTTTGACAACAAACTTTTATCATATACCTTGCCTGCTGAAATGCATTATAAAGTGAACCATACAAAAACAGAAAAACTGTTGCTTGAAGCAGCACGGGTTTTTAACTCAACCTTAGATTATGAAGAACTTATTCCCCTGATTCTCAAACTGGTTATGAAAGCCGTTGGCAGCGAGGCGGCTATGTCTTTCAGGGTTGATAAGAATCGTTCTGACATGAAAATCCGTTTCCTTGGCGCACGTGATGAAAATCTTTTTACCTGCTCCCATCAACCGGGACAAGGGGTGACAAGCTGGGTAGCTGATTATCAAGAAGCTGTGATCATAAATGACCCATCAAAAGATGAGAGAATTGATTACGATCTGAGAAAAAAATGCGGCGTCAAAATCCGGTCGCTGTTATCTGTCCCCTTAATTGGCAAAGGGCAGCTGATTGGAGTGATTGAAGCTATAAATAAGATTGACGCTGAGTTTACCGAAGAAGATTTGGACGTTTTGATTGGACTCTCCAATCAGATTGCAGTCGCAATTGATAACGCCAATTTATACCGACAGGTCAAACGAGAAGTACTGGAAAAAAATATGCTTTATGAAATTGGCAAAGCACTTTCCGGCTCTCTGAAACTTGACGAAGTTTTGCAGCAAATTCTTATATCGTTCAAACAGGTTGTTCAGCTTGATGCCGGTTGGGTATTTGTGATTGACCCTGAGAGCAAAGATATTGATTCTATCGCATCGGTAGGCTATACATCGGAGAATGAATCTCAGCTCCATATTAAAATGGGTCAGGGGTTGGTTGGGGATATAGCCAAAAGCGGCAAGTCAGAAATTGTTCCCGATGTCAGCAAAGATTCCAGATATGTTAGCTGCGGTCTCAAAACCAAAAGTGAACTGGTTGTACCTATCAAAGTTGACGGTCGAGTTATCGGCGTTTTAAATATTGAATCGGAAACTCTTGATGCCTACAATGCACGCGACCTCTCCCTTATTGAAGCCTTTGCCTCGCAGGCTGGCATTTCTATCGAGCGAGCCCGTCTGCATCAGCAGAGTCTGGACAACAGAAAACTGCAGGAACAGCTGACAATTGCGCGCGATATTCAGCAGAGTTTCCTCCCAAAAAGTAATCCGCTGATTGATGGTTATGATATTTTTGGCTGTAATATTTCTTCCGAGCAGGTTGGCGGTGATTATTTTGATTTTGTTAAAATTGATGAAAAAAGAACGGGCATTACTATTGGCGATGTCTCCGGCAAAGGAGTGCCGGCGGCGTTGATTATGTCAGCTTTAAAGGCCACTCTTATTGCCCAGATAAGAAATAACTTTTCACCGGCGGTCACCTGTCAGAAAGTTAATGACCAGCTGGTGGAGTCTATCGCTGTCGGGAATTTTGTGACTCTTGTTTATGGCGAGTTAAACAGTGAGGACAATTCTTTTACATACGTAAACTGCGGTCACAACCTGCCGGTCTTGTTAAAGGCAAATGGCGAGATTGAATATCTTCGCGAAGGCGGACAGATAATAGGTATGACAGCTAATACAGATTATTCTCAAGGGGTGGTGAAATTGGAATCGGGTGATATTTTGTTTCTATACACCGATGGCGTGACGGAAGTTTTTGATGCTTCAGAAAATGAGTTTGGGTTGAAGCGAGTTGAAAAAGTCTTGAAAGCAAACGGCGGTAGTTCAGCCAAAGATATTCAGGAATCTATTTTGCGAGAAATAAGAAAGTTCGCCTCAAAAGATCAGAAGTTTGACGACATAACAACCGTAGTTGTGAAGAAGTTGTAGGAGGCGCAGTCACGTCTTCCTCGCGCAGGCGGGGATCCAGTTTCTTGAAAAGTCTATTCACTTTCCATGCGTCATGCCAAGTATGCAGCCGTCTATCTTTCGGATTTCCACGTAGGCAACACCTCCAAGAGTATTTTTGGGCAACATTCCTTCAACAATCCAAACAGAGTCACCAACTAATTCTGCTTGAAAAGGCCGCTCAGATTTGATATGATCTCCATAGACTGGCAATAGTACTGGCTTCCGCAATGCTCGCAGCTGTTCTTCCGTCGAGGACGCAACCACGATCAGGCATGAATAAATCTGATTTTTGGCTCTGATTCGGCGCATCAACATAGCTCACTCTTGCGATTTTTATTCTTTCAATAATTTCTTGATGTACTTTCTCATATTTGGGATCAACATCAGATGTCATATCTTGTAGACGCCAAAGGGCTACTTTTTTGAAGTTTTCCAATTCTGTTGTAGTCATATCATCCCAACCGAAAAAAGCATTATTATCAATATATTTTTCAAATCTCTTAAAATGAATAATGTCACTGCTAAATTCAGTCTAGAATTCATTTGGGTCCAACAAAAGCGACCAAAACAGCTGGTCCCCAATATCGATAGTTTTTGCACCGTCTGATGTTCTCCATTCTTCATGAAGGGCATTCATTAGTGTCCGAACTCCTTGATCGTAAATTTTGTAAGACCAATCAGCCTCCTCATCTTGAGCGAAACTTGTAACGTTTGGAAGCAGTGTTCCAAGCAATGTAATGATTACGCCTATGAGCCATAAAATCTTGCGTGTTTTTTGAATCATATTTTACCTCTTAAAATTATTGATTATTGTCAGGAGCTGGGCTCTTGACCTATAAAATTCAAGTAGGATTCGTGTCATTGCAAGAAGTCCCACCCAAGCGGGACGATGTGGCAATCCGTTTTGGTCTGTGTTGCGATAAATCGAAATCGAATTGCTTCGCAAAACCTCGTAATGACTCAAAACCGATAACTATATTCCCGTCTGTACGGGAATGACGTTGGGTCAGTCTTTCATGGACTGGAGGAATTTTAAGTTGGTTTTACTTTTGTTGACCCGGTCACGAAGGAATTCCATCGCATCAACCGGACTCATCTCAGCCAAAAACTTCCGAAGCACCCAGATTTTGGCCAGGGTTTCCTCAGTCATCAGCAGCTCTTCTTTTCTTGTCGATGAGCGGTTGATATCCATGGCCGGGAAAATTCTTCTGTCAGCAAGGCGGCGGTCTAAGACCAGCTCCATATTACCGGTACCTTTAAACTCTTCAAAAATAACTTCGTCCATCCGGGAGCCGGTTTCAATTAATGCCGTAGCAATAATGGTCAGTGAGCCGCCAAATTCAATATTACGAGCCGCCCCAAAGAACCTTTTTGGTTTGTGAAGGGCGTTTGAGTCCACACCGCCAGAAAGAATTTTGCCGGAGTGAGGCACAACCGAGTTATGAGCCCGGGCCAAACGAGTGATTGAGTCAAGCAGGATAACAACATCATGACCGTGCTCAACTAACCGCTTGGACTTTTCCAATACCATTTTTGCTACTTGCACATGGCGCTCAGCCGGTTCATCAAAGGTGGATGAAACAACTTCGGCATCAACCGAACGTTTCATATCTGTAACTTCTTCCGGTCGCTCATCGATGAGCAATACAATAAGTTTCACATCTCTATGATTGGTAATAATTGCCTGAGCAATTTTCTGCAGGATAATGGTTTTACCTGCTTTTGGGGGCGATGTTATCAGAGCACGTTGACCTTTACCAATCGGACACATAAGATCAATAATTCTGGTCGTGATCTCTTCCGGATTAACCTCAAGGATAAACTGATCTTCGGGATAAAGCGGAGTCAGATTGTCAAAGAAGACCTTGTGTTTTGCTTTGTCGGGCTCAGAATAGTTGATTGCTTCAATTTTTAAAAGGGCAAAATATCTTTCATTCTCCTTTGGCGGACGTACCTGACCGGAAATAATATCGCCGGTGCGAAGGTCAAACCGCTTGATCTGAGATGGTGAAACATAAATGTCATCCTGCCCGGGAAGATAGTTATAATCGGGGGAGCGCAAGAAACCATAACCCTCTTCCAGAGTTTCAAGTACACCCTCAGCCAGGATTATTGCTTCTGCCCCTGACTCGGTTTCCATTATTTTATAAATAAGCTCCTGTTTTCTGAGACCGGAAACTCCGGGGATATCTTTATCCTCAGCCATTTTAAGCAGGTCAGCAATTGTCTTTGTTTTCAGTTCCGCAAGTTCCATGATTTTCCTCTATTTCTAAATCATTAATTTCAATTAATTGTTAGTCTCTGATATTTTCAACCGGGGCATCGCCCCAGAGTTTTTCCAGTGAATAAAACTGCCGGGTTGGTTCATAAAATATATGAACGACCACATCAATATAGTCAAGCAACACCCAGTTTCCAGCGCTCTTACCTTCTTTGTGCACAGGTTTTACTCCTTCCTCATATAGACCATCTTCAACCGCATTTGCAATGGCGTTAACATGAATATCAGCCTCACCGGATGTGATAACAAAATAGTCACATATCGAGGAGAGCGATTTCAATTTCAGGATTTTTACATCAAAACCTTTTTTGGAAAGTGCCAGTTGTCCGGCCTTTCTGGCCAGGGCAAGAGGGGAAAGTTCTCTCAAGAGTTAGCTTCTTTGCTCCTTTTCATTTTTAGTTTATTCCAGTCCTCGGTAAAATCTTTTCCCAATACTAAAGTAACAGTAATACCCTCAACGTTTTTGGGCAAAGATTTATATATAATTTTTGATTCATCCAGTGAAAGAATTTTTGCAATGAGCAGAGCGTTATCCAAATTTGTGATTCTGGAAATTATTACCGTATTTGGAAACTTTCTAAAACCAGAGCCATCTTGGCCGATTATTTCAATCTCTTTTTCACTTTCATTATAAGATAACAGATGGTGGGAGACTTCCTCTGAGATACTGCCTTGGGTGCCATCTATGATATTTATCCTGACAGTTTCACCGGCAATCTTTTGCTCTTTTGTAATTGTGGTTGCAAAGGTCTGGAAGAAATTTAAGACATAAATCAAACCGGTAAAAAAGAAAAGAATCAGAAAAATGTCTAACTGTTTTCTGTGAATTGCTTTCAGGTGTTTTTCCCTGTAACTACTAATTGTCTATTATTAAAAAATTTGTTTTTTTTCATGAGGGGGTGCGAATGCTAAAAAGGTGTTTGAAATTTAATATTCAAACAAATTACAAAAATCTCTTATATATCAATATCTCCGGTAATAATACGGATTGGAACTATCCACCCGTCGGTAGTCAATCCGAAAGTTAAAGTTTTTCGAAGGATGGTAATCCAGCATAAATCCAGGGAATAATGATGCATTATTATTCTCAGAATATCTGTTAAATAAGGAACCGGAATTGTGAGTAAGATCCAAATTCAATCCAACAGTCAACTTGGTGGAAAGGTCATAAAACATATTTGTTCTAAACATTCCAAAAGAGCCGGAGCTGTTGCCGCCTGAGAAAAATGACAGAGAATAAGAATGTGACCAGCGGATCTTTGACAGGTCTATAAGAGAATATAAGCTGTTTGCCGGTTTAACACCAAAAAGGGTATTGTTTTTGGTCTCTTGTAAATCTGCACTGTTTGACATCTGCCCAAATGATGAGCTTGCAATAAAAATCAGTAAAAATGTGATTAAATATTTGGTCATTATTTCCGTCCGTAGTTTCCGGTTATATATTAAGTTAAGAATTCACAATAAGCCAGTCAATAAAAATCTTTATATTATTATCGGTCAATAATTTACTATTCTCTTCTTATAACGATTGAAAAACGGATTGGTTTGCATAAAAATTTCTATTTGTTAATGAAATTTCTTTTCCAGATACTCAAGCTGTTCTTTGGAATTGACTCCCCTGACTTCGTCCGGATTCTCACAAACAACCATTGAAACTTTTAAGTTTTTGTCGTTCAGCAGCTTAATTGTGTCAGTCAGGTAGTATTCTCCTTGAGAATTGTCATTTTTGAGCTGATTTAACATTTCAAAAAGCAGTTTATTGTCAAAACAGAAAGTGCCGCTATTTATCTCTTTGATCTCTTTTATCTCATCTGAGGCATCTTTGTCCTCTACAATTTCGCTTAAGAAAAATGAGTTTTTGTCCCGGACAATTCTTCCATATCCGCTGGAATCTTCTAAAATAGTAGAAAGGCAGACAGCCGATGAACTATCTTTTTCTTTCTGTTCAAATAATTTTCTCACAGAATTTGCAGAAAGAAAAGGAACATCACCCAGCGCTATAAGAGTATCACCATCAAAATCAGCCAGTTCGCTCCCGGCCATTTTGACGGCATGACCGGTGCCAAGCTGTTCTCTCTGCCAGACAGTTTTAAGCTGATAGTCTTTGAGAGCCTGCACAAGGAGTTCCCCTTTGTAACCAACAACAACGACAATCTTTTCAAACTCAATTTCAAGGATGCTGTCAAGAAGGATATGAATTATCGGTCTGCCATTAATTTCATGGAGCACTTTTGGGAGGTCGGAGCCCATTCTTTTACCCTGACCGGCAGCAAGAATAACGGCTGCTTTTTTTCTGCTCAAACGAATTCCCCTGTTATTGCCGGTTTAAGAGTTGGACTGATCTGATTATAGATTTACCCGGTTGGCCTATTGTTTTCATCAACATGAACAATTGCCGGTTGAAAATTTGCAACTTCTTTCTGCTCCATAAGTCCATAGGCAATTATTATTATCAGGTCGCCTTTGGAAACTTTGTGGGTGGCCGCTCCATTTATCTGGATAATTCCGCTGTTTGGCTCACCTTTTATTACATAAGTCTCAAATCGCTCACCATTATTAATGTTTGCAACCTGTACTTTTTCATTCTCAAACAGATTGGCTCTTTTCATCAGCTCAGAATCAATACTAATAGAGCCGACATAGTTAAGATTGCAGTCGGTAACGGTGGCCCGATGAATCTTTGATTTGTATATGGAAACCAACATTTAAATTCCTTTTTCTTTTCAGGCAGCAAATATAATCTTTTTTGAGGCTTTGGCAAGAAAATACAAACAGACTTATCCGTTGAACAGACAATTCAAGAGCAAAATTGCCGGGACAAGGTCAGGTTTTATTTGTTTGCGAGGCAGTCAGCTTTTAGGGTTTAATTTCGACCCAATTTGAGGCCGGAAAATGCCCCAGCTCCTGTGAAACTTCGTCAGTTGCTTTTATCAGGTTTTTCCAGCTAACCAGGTTTTTTGCCTTGCTCGGATCAAGCCAGCGATATTCTGAATTTTCACTTGAGAGCTTGACCTGTGAATCTGAGTCAACAACAGCAACAATGTATGGCAGAATCCAGATAGATTCATCTTCAGGCTCATAAAATTGAACCAGATGCTCGGTAGCCCAGATAGATTTTGGCACGATTGAAATTTCTTCTTTCATCTCTCTCAGGGTTACCTGAGCGGCAGTTTCGTCATCTTTTTTTCGACCGGTTAAGATACCCCAGTGACCGGAATAAGTCACTTTATGAGAGCGCTTTAAAACAAGAAATTTCCAGCCATCGGTATCTTTTTTGACAACAGCAACATTTACCGCCGGAGATGCTATTTTTATGCCTGATATATTTTGCATATATTTCTTCTCCTACTTAATCAATACCTTTTGATGTTGTGAATTCCAGATGAAATCATCCGTGACACCTAAAGCCCCAACAGGTATTGTAACTTAATTTATAATATAATCAGAAAAGCCGCATATTGTCAATCAGTCTTACACCATAGAGTTCAACGGCGAGAGAACAAACTGTGTTCTTGACAACCTTCTCGACCTTATACAATGCTGAATGGTCTGTAAATTCAATATACTCTATTTTTGCCGTAGGGCAAATAGATTTTATGACTGCTTTCATCTCTTGTCTTATT
>JACZYS010000018.1:8458-19255 GCA_022570975.1 Candidatus Zixiibacteriota bacterium
CCGTTCGAAGGGCATAATAGAGAGAAATTGCCTCTTTTCTCTGATTTTCATTGAAATACTTGTTCCGGGAAGACATGGCCAGACCGTCATTTTCTCTGACAGTAGGGGCGATATAAAATTTTATCGGGTAGCCTAAATCCTCGGTCATTTTTTTTAATACTATCGCCTGCTGAAAATCTTTCATCCCAAAAATGGCTGCATTCGGGCGGGTAATATTGAACAGTTTGGACACAACCGTGGTCACGCCTTTGAAATGGTCGGGGCGATGTTTCCCTTCAAGCATTTTACTGAGTTTTTCAACTTCGATGTATGTTTGATAATTTTCAGGATACATCTCCTTTATCGTTGGAATAAAAACAATGTCTCCGCCGGCTGATTTTATTTTTTTGATATCCCCTTTTTCATCGCGGGGATATTTTTTTAGATCTTCATTCGGTGAAAACTGAGCCGGATTTACAAAGATGGTTGTGATAACAACATCGGTTTTCTTTTTCATTTTTTTTATAAGTGACAGATGCCCCTCGTGCAGGAATCCCATAGTTGCTACAAGACCAATCGACTTTCCAGTTTTACATAAACCATGCGAAGCATGTTGCATCTTTTTTATAGAGCGGATTATTTGCATGTTGAATTAAAATTATGTTCGTAATGAATGTCCGTAGTCGGTGAGGGTTCTTCGACAATCAAATTCAAAGCTACTCCTCAATGGGTGGGTTGATATGCTCCTCGGTGTGGAACAAAGAATCCTCTTCCGAAATCTTGTGATTATCTTTTGCATTCCTGATAACCGCAAACCCGTTGGCCTGAGCCGTTGCCAGAATTGAAAAGAAATACCCCAATATGGATGTAAAAATCAGAAAGAGCATAAAGGCCATCAGGTATCCGGCCCAGCTGTCGTTTCCACCTCTCATCCATTCTTTAAAATTGAACGCAAAAGATGAACCCGGGTAAAATGAGAATACTTCTTTGACAAATTCTGCATTGGCCGGGAGATGTGAAAGACCGCTTCTGAGAAGTCTTTCCACTTTTGCGCCCCCACCCAGTGCGATGGCCCAGGTAGAGAAGTTTATGGCCAGGTAACAGAAAAAGGCATATACAAAAGTAGCCAGCTTTCCGGCTACCAGTGAGTAAGCTGTATATCCCACCCAGCGGGCAGGCTCACGGATGATGGTTGAAAAAGTTTCTAAGATTGAATTAAATGTTTCTCCGTTTCTATCGGCGGCGGCTGTTGCCGGAAGGAGTAACAAGGAACAGCAGAGCACGGCCATTATAAAGACAGAAATAATTGCCACGATGAAACCGGGGATAACAAAAAAGACGGCCATTATCCATTCCCCCAGCCATGGGATTCTGCCGATTGAGCCAAAAAGGGCAAAAAGCCCGACTATTAACACCATAAATAAAATTATCGAAATTTCTGACAAAAGTATCTGGTTAATTCTTTTGAAAGAGAATTTTATGGCCTGCATGAATGACATGAAAGGGTTGCCGCGGATTCTTTCTATTTCAATAGCCGCAATTGCAAACATGCCCATCATCACCAAGAGCACGGCGCCGGAGACTCCGACCGCAAAAACGATCTGGGCGGCCAGATCATCAAAACCAAATTGAACAAAGGGAAAGAAAGAATATGCTTTCCAGATGTTGGACAGTTTTTCACCTTCTATAACCAGAGCAATATATGCAAAAATATCATAGAAGATGAGGGCATCGATAAGGTAGCCGGTCATAAGGGTTATTTTTTTGGCCGAAAGGGCTCTTACCGGCGACCAGAGAATTTCTGAAATATTATATTTGAATGGCATTGACATATTGATAATTTTGCAGGGAAAAGGTCAATAGTCAAGAGTAAAAGAGTCTGTTGAAAAATGCAGATTACATGTGGAATTCAATAATATCGCCGTCACAGAGGACAAAATCGGCCATCGCTTTTTGGCCGTCATGTTTGCCCTCGCCCCAGAGTTTGGCAAATTTCAATTTCTGGGCAAAATCTTTATGCAGAGCAATTGCGGCCTGTTGAACATTTCCACCGACCGGCAGAACAATTGGGTTGTCAAACACCGGGGCATGACCGATTCTTTTGGTGAAAACCCTAATAATTTTCATGCTGTCAAATATTGCCTGTTTAAAGTTTTCAAGAGAATCTTCATCTAAGATTGAAGTTGCTACAAGGGAGAATCTATTGAATTTCTCTTTTAAAATTTTCAGCCGCTTTCCCGATTCGTCTTCGTAAGATTTATGTGCAGATATTACCGTAAGTTTATCTGAATTTTTATTATACTCTTCATCTTCGTGGGGAAGGCTGGGGATAAGATTAATTCTTTTCTCTTCCATTTTGTTTAAGATGAAATCAATATCTTTTTCCATATTATCAGTTGAAAGATCAGCCACCAAGACGACCAAGTCTGCTGTTCTAATTAGTCCGTTCATGTAACTTTCGTAGAGCTCCTCTGAAATTGGCGGAGTGTCAATCAACTGGAAGGGCACATGTTTGAAAGTCATCATCCCGGGCATCGGTTCTCTGGTAGTGTATGGATAATCTGCAATCAGTGGTTTGGCGTGGGTGAAACAGTCAAGCAGCGATGATTTCCCCGAGTTGGGAGGACCGATCAAGATAATCTGTTTTTCTCCTTCTTTTTGGATTGAGTCAAATGAGACCGATGTTTTTGCGCCGTGAGATTTTTCGCCGCCTGAAATAAGTTTTTTGAGTTTAGAAATTTTGGTTTTCATCTCCGCCTGCACTTTATCCGTCCCTTTGTGTTTGGGCATCATCCGGAGAAGCTCTTGAGCCATGCGGAGTTTTTCTACATTGTCGAGCTCGGCTTTGAACTCTCGCTCTAACTCATAATATTGTGGCGGCAGATTGGCTGGCATATATTAACAATAGCTGATAGGCGGTTTTTCTACAAGAAATCAATAAACTTATCTTGCAAATTTTCTGATAATTTTCTGCACCGTCTCAGTTACAATATCAACTTCTGAGGTATTAAGCGTCGGATAAAATGGGAGACTGACAACCGATTCCCCGGCCAAGGCTGCATTCGGAAAATCCTTAAAGGACCAGTCAAAAGCATTTTTGTAGTAGTTGAAATTGAAAACCGGTTGATAATGAAGGCCGCATTCCACTCCGTTCTTGGCCATTTCTGCCATGAATCTATCTCTGCTTATTTTCAGTCGATTAAGATTGAGCCTGACAATAAAGAGATGCCAGCCATGCCCAACATGGGGAGCGACTTTTTGAGGCGACAAATATTCAAAATGACTTGATAAATTTTTAATATATCTTTTAGCCAGTCTTTCTCTTATGGTCTGGTCTTTTTCAAACTGAGAAAACTGCCCCAGACCAACAGAGGCATGAAGGTCTGACATGTTGGCTTTAAATCCGGCATGGTTAATATCATACTCCCAGCTTTTGGATTTACTCCTCTTTAACGTGGACTTATCGATCCCGTGCAAGGAGAGGGTTCTGATAATATCAGTCAGCTCCTTATATTTGGAGACAATCATCCCGCCCTCACCGCAGGTTAGGTTTTTGGTTGAATAAAATGAAAAAACGGAGGCATCGGTGTGAGCCGGGATTGACTTCTTTTTATATTTTGCCCCGATAGCATGGGCCGAGTCAGATAACAGAGGGATATTGCAACTGTTGCTTATTTTTTTAAACTGTTCATAATCAGCCGGAAGACCGGCAATGTCGACCGGCACTATAGCCACTGTCTTGCTGGTGATTTTTTTCTCCACACAGGCGGAATCCAAATTTAGTGTCTCCAAATTTATGTCGGCCAAAACCGGTTTTGAACCCGAGAGGATTATTGCTTCTATTGTGCCTATGAATGTGAAGGGCGAAGTTATGACTTTGCCTGCGGTTCCACCCCCAATAACGCTAAGGAGGATTTGAAGTCCGGCGGTGCATGAGTTGACTGCAACAGCCTGTTTAATCCCCAAATATTTGGCAACTTTGTTTTCAAACTTTGTTGTTTGTGAACCGGTTGTCAACCAGGTTGAATCTAATGTGTTTATGACTTCCCTTTTAGTTTTATCCGAGATGCTCAGTTTAAAAAGGGGGATTTTTATTTTATTTTTCATTTTCAAAAATTAACCTGTCGTATAAGTCTGACATCATGTCCAGAGAAATTTCCCAGTCATATTTTTCGCTGACAAACCGATTTCCGTTTTCGCCATAATGTACAATCTTCTTCATATCTAAGGCCAGTTCAATAATGGCCTCGGCCAGTTTGCTCTTATCACCGGGAGGCACCAAAATCCCGGTCTTGTTATCAGTTAAGACTTCCGGCACGCCGCCAATATTGGAGGCAATAACGGCTTTTCCGCAGGCTGATGCTTCTAAAACAGCTACTCCAAAAGATTCTGAATCCATCACCGATGGCATTACCATAATATGATGTTCAGAAAGAAACGAATAAATTTTTTCGTTCGGAATAAACCCAACAAAATTTACATTGTCATTAAGATGCAACCTTGAAGTTTGCTCCTTTAGGATTGCCGTCATCTGACCCTCGCCTGCAATTGAAAGCTTTATATCTGGCACTTTATCTTTGACAATAGCCAATGCATCCAGGAGAATGTCCGGCCCATATTTTTTCTTGTGCCCTTTTATAAAACAGAGTTTGACCGGCGGTCTGGTTGTTACAGTTTTCAATTCTTTGGGAATAGTTACGCCAAATGGAATCAGAGATATTTTAGCGTAGAGAGATTTATCAAGGGCCACTGTTTTATCTCTCAAAAATCTGCTGGTTGCAGAAATGTGGCTGCATTTTCTTAGTACTTTTTTGAGATAATATTTTTTTATAAAATTTGACGGAAAATCAATTATATCCGCACCCCAGACAGAAATCAGTGAGGGGATGTTTTCAACTTTCAATGACCAATAGCCAAACCCGGTCGGATAATGGGTGTGAATCAAATCCGGTTTGAACAGGAGAGCTTCGTTGAATGCTTCATTCGCTTTTAGAATATAAGAAAGCCTTCCCTCGCGGGCTATTATGTGCGTCTTTATCCCTTCAATCGGTTCTCCTCCTAATGAAATGAGCTTTATGTTGTAGCCTCTGCTAGTGAGACCTTTGACCCACCTTTGAATATGCACCGACTCTGCCCAGGCAAAGATGACTATATTTTTATTTGAGGATGTCATTGATGTTTTCTAAGCGCAAAAGTATTAAGCTGTTCCTTTAATCCAAATAGATATGAAAAGGCAATGTAAACTAGCAGGATCATCATTGCCAGAATTGCCATTAGCCTAAAATTTTCAAAAGCAACCGAGGCGCAATTACAAACCGGGACTAAACCATACAAGAGCTTTACGGCAAAGAAGGTTGACCATATTGCCATAAGGTTGCGAACTATTATTGAGAGAATACCGGTGACTGAGTCTTTGGGTAATTTTTGGACAATGAAAATCATCAAAATCATGGCCATTAACACTTGAGAAAAACTGCTCCCGGCTGAAAGGCCGGGAAATCCAAACCGGTTGACAAAGAAATAAGTTGAAATCAGTTTGACTGCAAACAGCAAAAGTGTCATGACCAGCACCTGTTTTGTCCAGTTGTTTGAATAACAGGCCCTGATTGAAGTTGCTAAAATGAATAGTGCGACTATCGAAGGTGCAAAGGGGCGAAGGAGGGCGACTGTTTTTTCTACCGAGTCAAAGTCAAAGCTCCCTCTCATAAAAGCCAGTTGGATAATTTCCGGGGCGCCAAGATAAAAGAAAATTGCCAGTGGTGCTGAGACAAAAATGGCGATTGTAACCGTCTTTTTGTATAGTTGTGCGAACCTTGTTTTATCTTCAACCGATGATTTTGAAAAGAGGGGGAAAACAACCGCCCCAATTGCAAATCCAATCACCGCTTCGGGAAGCTGTATGAGCACATGGCTGTAATTTAAGGCCGATATCACGCCTTCACCCAATGAAACGGCAAAATAACGGTCAATTAGAAAATAGGCTTTGTTGAATAATTCTATAATCAATAACAGAGATGCTGCAGAAATTATCAGTTTGCTTTTTTCATTTAGCATTTCAATTGAGAATTCAGGCAGGCTTTTTATTTGTAATGTTCTTATAAATAAAAATAAATTTTGCACGAATAATCCACCGACAAGCCCAATGGCGATTGCGCCCACACCAAAGCTGTCATAGAAAGACAAAATTGAAACGATTGAAACGATATTGAAAATGGCAAAACCAAAAGCCGGAAAAACGGCTATGTCACGCGAGTTCAATATTGCCCTCATGGTCGCTTCTGTTGCCCCCAAAAAAATAATCGCCGAGGTCACCCGGCTGTAGAAAACAATAGTTTCAAATTGACCAATGTTCAAGCCACTTGCCCACAGTTTCATTGCAATTGGTGCCATTAAAATTGTTAAGGCAACTACTATAAGGGAAAATAATAAATTCAAATTTACGACTGCCCATGGAGATTCAGATGATTCCCCCTCTCGCTCCAATTCTTTCTTGCTGAAATATGGCACCAGAAAATAAAATCCGGCGTAATTTATGATACCATAAAACAGAGCCGGGAGCATGATGGCTATCAGGTACAAATCGTAGTCGGCCGTGGTGCCAAATTTGTTGGCGATTACAATCTCTCTCAAAAATCCCAGGGCTTTGGAAACAAAAATTACCGAGGCTACGCCAAAAATTGCCGAGCGGACTTTGCCCATGTTAAATTTCTTCTCTTAAAAATTTTGAGATAGCTGCAATAATTATATCAGACGGTTTCTTGTTTTTGATTTTGTACTCAATCTTCCTGACTGTTGGCAGCTTTTTGAGGCTGCTTGACACTCTCCTCCGGCTAAGACCTACCAGTTGGTTACCTATTTTGAGCGTCTCCACCCATTCGGTTTCATTTCGTAAGGTCAAAACGGGTGTGCCCAGGAACAAGGCCTCTTTTTGCAAACCGCCTGAATCTGTCAGCACCGCTTTGGCATTGTATGCGGCGGCGAGTGAGTCCAGGTAGCTGACCGGACTTGTTATTATGAGCGACTCAATAGCTGAAAGTTTCTTTAGCAACTTGAACTGTTTAAGTCTCTTTTTTGTCCGTGGGTGCATGGCAAACAGAACCGGCAGACTCGTCTGTTTTATAATTGCTATCAGTTCGTTTAAATTTTGGAGGCTGTCGGTGTTTGAGGCACGATGGAAAGTTAGATAATAAAATGAGTTTTTGTTCAGACCATATTTTCTTTCTATCCAGCGGTTCTTGGTTATCTCTTTTCTGAACTGATCAATCTGCTCATACATCAAGTCACCGGAATAAACAATGCCTTTACTGATGCCTTCGTTTTTTAGATTTTTTATGGCCGCCGTTGTCGGGCAAAATAGAAGACGAGAAACATGGTCGGTCAGCAGCCGGTTTATTTCTTCGGGCATATTTTTGTCAAACGACCGCAGTCCCGCCTCTACATGGGAAATGGGTATACCAAGTTTTGCCGCCGCCAGCGCACCGGCCAATGTTGAATTGGTGTCGCCATAAACAATTACCATATCCGGTTTGAGTCTTTCAAACTGCTTTTCGAGTTTTTCAAGCATGGCTCCGGTCATGGCACCGTGTGATGATCCGCCAATTTTTAGATTTATATGAGCTTTTGGGATTTGTAACTGGTCAAAAAATATGCCGGACATATTTTTGTCATAATGTTGCCCGGTATGGATGAGCTTATGATTGAATTTTTTATTTAGTTTTCTGGAAAGGGTAGCAAGTTTTATAAATTGGGGACGTGCCCCAACAACTGATATGACTTTCGGCCTGCTTTTCATCTGGTTGATATATACGAGAGTAAATAGCCAAGTTCAAGCTTTTTGGTTAAGGGGTTATTTTGACCACTTCGGGCTCGTCAATTTAACCACTATTTGCGATATGTTTTACCTTCCAAGCTTTTTAGGAGATTTCTGCTACTACTTGTAGTCCCAAATTCCAATGACCAAGTACCATAATATACTCGTTGAATTTGATTCTTCTCATATGTATCAGACGTAGTAGACCTTAGCGTAACGGTTTCCCCTGCACCAATTAAATCGGAAAAATATAAATCCGACATTACCGTAAACCTGTCTATATCTTTCAAGATATAGTCTACATGGAGATCATGCGACACACTATCAACATTCTTAACCGTTAATTTCCAACCCCATTCTATTTTATATGATTCAGGGATTACACTTGTAGAAGTTTTTCTTTCTGCAACCTTATAAATCCTAATGAATTTATATCCATGTCCACCATATTGAAATGGGAAGTTACTATTTGAAGAGGACTGAAGTTCCCTCGGATATAATACCCACTGCTTCTGTTTGTCAGTAAGACTTGGCTTTCCCTTAAACCAGTCTTTCCAGTCTGCTGCTGCAGTACTGACAAGAATTGTAACCATCACAGCAATTGTAATTACTGCTAAACTACTTACACCAAATTTCTGATTATATTTCATAGTACTCCCCTGATTATATTGAAACATGTCAATAATGTATCCTTTAATTTACTATGAAAGACATTCTCTGTCAAATGATTTACTATATAGCTTTTTTGACGGCGTCTATGACTATGGTCTGTTCTTCGGGGGTCATCTCGGGGTAAATTGGGAGAGACATAACCTCGTTGGCCGCTTTGGTAGAATGAGGCAAATCAGAATCATTATAACCCAACTCTTTAAAACATTCCTGAGAGTGGAACGGCACCGGATAGTAAACCTCGCAGCCAATGTTGTCGGCTTTCAGTTTAGCTAAAACCTCATCCCGGTTGGCAACGGCAATAGTGTATTGATTATAAATATGGAAAGTTGTGTATTCTTTTACAACCGGAGTCTTGATTGCATCAATTGAGGCAAAAGCGTCATTATATATTTTTGCATGGTCAATTCTTTTTTCTGACCATTTTTGCAGATGCGGATATTTTACAAGCAACACTGCCGCTTGCATGGTAGCAAGCCGTGAGTTGTAGCCAACAATTTTATGGTAGTATTTTGGTTTGGCACCATGGTTGCGAAGCATACGTACCATTTCACCATCGTCGTCATCGTTACAGCAGACAATACCGCCGTCTCCTCCGGCTCCCAAATTTTTGGATGGAAAAAATGAGAAACAACCGAAATCACCCATAGAGCCGGCAGTTTTATTTTTGTAAGTGGAACCAATTGACTGAGCTGCATCTTCAACAACTTTTAGATTGTGTTTTTTGGCTATTTCCATTATTGGGTCCATGTCTGCAATTTGTCCGAACAAGTGCACCGGTATTATCACTTTGGTTTTATCTGTGATTGCAGCTTCAATTAAGTTGGGGTCAATGTTGTAGCTGTCCGGTTCAATATCTACTAAAACCGGCTCGGCACCAAAACGGACAATTATTCCGGCGGTTGCAAAAAATGAAAAATCGGTGGTGATAACTTCATCACCTGCTTTGACACCTGCGGCTCTTAGTGCAAGCAGTAATGCGTCTGTTCCCGAAGCAACGCCCCAGGCGTATTTTGTATTACAAAGTTTGGCAACTATTTCTTCCAATTCTTTAACTTCCGGTCCAAGGATAAACTTACCGTGGGTTAAGACATTTATCACGGCTTTATCTAAGTCTGGTTTTAAGTATGCGTATTGTCTGGATAAATCCAAAAGAGGTACGGACATTTTTTTCTCCTTAAACGTCATCCCAGCCCTGGTTTTCCAGCAACTGGTCCCGGGGGACATCGCCAGACTCAGTGGCCGGCGTGCCTATTACAATTTTTTTGGGGGGTGTATCTTTTGTAACAATAGCACCTGCGGCCACCAATGAATCTTCGCCAATAATTTTGCCCGGCAAAATAGTTGCGTTGACTCCAACTCGTCCGCCTTTTTTTATTGTTACACCTTTGAAATGTTTAAACCGTTCCTCGCTTCTTCCGGCGAAGTTGTCATTGGAAGTAGCCACACATGGAGCCACAAAAGCGCGGTCTTCAATTTCAGAATAAGCGGTGATATAAACATTTGTCTCAAGTTTTACATAGTTTCCAATTTTGCAGAAATTTTCGATGGCCACGCCTCGTCCGACTATGGTAAAATTGCCAACGGTGACATTTTCACGAACGGTTGACAAATCCGCAATGAGCACTTTGTTGCCAATTTCTGAACCTCTGTAAATGACAACGTTGGTGCCGATAATACAGTTTGACTCTATGGTGCAGGGGGGAAGTTCCTGATCTTTGGTAACGGCGGAGTTGGCCGCTTTCATTGGTCTTTTGCCGATTACGGCTCCGTCATCAATACGAACATTGTTTCCTATCTTGGTTTCATCATGGATAATGACATTGTTGCCGATTATGCATCCTTCGCCAATCTCCACATTTTCTGCAATCCGACAAAACTCGCCCAGTCTTGTGCCCGAGCCAATTCTGGCTGATGAATCAATTATTGATGTTGACATGATTATATCCCGATATCTGATTTGTTCTCAAGTTAACTATAACCTAAATATTAACCGGCGCACCGCCTGCTTCCAAAGATTTTTGGGCGGCGTCCAAAACTTTTAACACTTTTAATCCTTCTCTTCCATCAGAGCGAGGTCTTTCTCTGGTTTCAATACAATGCAGAAAATGGCGACACTCCTCGGCCAGCGGCTCGGTCAGCTCAGGCTGCTCCACGCCGTCGGTCACCAGCAGTGCGATGGTCTTTCCTGCGATGTTCTGATCAGCCATGATGTGCTCCTTCTCGATGGGAGTGTGACCTTTCACCCGTGGCCACCACGTGAGCCCCGCGTCTTCTTCCAGGAACAGCGCATGGTAAGCAAGGGGCAGAGAGAAGGAGCACCACGATGCCGAAACCCT
>JACZYS010000019.1 GCA_022570975.1 Candidatus Zixiibacteriota bacterium
AGCATATTGAGAGATTAAGAGGATTCATTCAGTCTGGGTTATGAGGATATTTAGGATATTATTACTACAAATTTCTTTCAAATTTATTATAATTTTATTCTCTTAAGTCATTTATCCCTAAAATAATTAAAAGAATTCCTATCATCATTACAAACCAGAATACTCCTCCTTTAAAAAAAACCCATGCTGAATGAAGAAAATTGAAATCTTTTCCGAACAAAATCCAGTTATATGCTGATGAAGCCCATGCAATTAAAATCACTCCAATTACAAAAATCAATCCAACTAAAAGTTCAACCCATTTGTTCATGATTTTTTAAATTTTCCTAGGTTTAAAAAGATTTTTATAATCAAGTAGTTAAACTTAAAAATTGAATCTTTATTGATAATCAATAAAAAACAAAGATTTTGAGAGAATTTTGGTTGAGCCAAAGGCTTCTTTGGTCAAACAATATAAAGCTCTTTTAAAAACCGAGGGTGTAGATTTACATTTTGCAGATTCAGCAATCAAAAAACTGGCCGAATACGCAGAAAGAGTAAATTCACAATCTGAAAATATTGGGGCCAGAAGGCTTCATACTGTCCTCACCACCCTTTTGGAAGACCTCCTCTTTGAACCACCAGCCAAGAAAACGAAAATTACAATAACTGCCAAGCAGGTTGAAAAAGCACTTTCTGAAATTATTGAGAACGAGGATTTAAGCCGTTACATTCTGTAAGCAGAGTCAAACAGAATAAACTTTGATATTAGACAAGAAACCGTTGATAGAAATATATATCTTAGATTCTGCTTCCATGTAGTTGGGCGACTGCGATTCCAATGAATTTCCTATGGAAGATGACTTCTGCCCATCCAATTCTATTTCCCCGAGGAAGTTTGAGGCCTGAACAAAATAAGGGAATTCTTTTGGGAGAAACAGATCTATCTTGCCAATAATCCCGGATATCACTACCCGGTTTAAACCTTTTGACAAGATTCCACCGGATAACATTACTTTCAGTTCTCCGAGAACAAATGAAATATCCACATTTTCTATACTTACACCATTGCAATCAATATGAAGGTCCCCCAATAATTTTTCATACTTTCTTTTGCCATTTACAGATGAGTGTGGATCGCCAAAATGCCTTGAGTCGGTTGATTCATTCTCCTGCTTGTCAGCAGGTGGTTTATCCGCCGTTTGTGAGTCAAAGCTGAATTTGGCCTGAATTTTTAGTTCATCCTCCTGCTTCTTTTTACGTATTATCAGCCAGATGCCTGCACCAATAATACCCAATGGCAACAGGTCTCCAATCAGTGCTCCTAATCCATAGTTATGAACCCCAAGAGATTTACTGAAAAATATCAGCCCGACAAAGATGAAAGATAAGCCAATTATTAATTTTTTACCTGACAAAATGAATCCTTAAATTGCTTCTTTACCTAAACTTACGGAATATCAGTGATTACGTTGCCTCAATCAAGCGAAAATTATCTCATAAAAAAAGGCCGTCTTATAAGAGACAGCCTTTTAAAAAATCAATAATTATTGTCTAAAATTCAATTGTTGCCGTTCCGTATGCCCATGCTCCGGAATCATGGTCGGTAGTACCGACAAATGAATCTTTGGCTGAGAAGGATGAGATTACCCAGTCAAGTTTCACGCCGGCTACACGACTTGTCGATATCATAATATCAAATTCAGAGCCAACATCGCTTGTTAAGTCACCATTGAAATCAACGTAGTCTTGTGCTGCACTAAACATATGGAATTTTGCCCCGATTTTCCATCCATCTGTCACCTCGGTGCTAGCTCCAAGATAAATGTCTCGCAATCCGGGATTACCTGCAATACCATCAAAAGTGTTTCCTAAAAAGTAATCCATTTCGCCACGGAATTTATGACCGGTATAATACAAATTGTCATATGCATTCCATTCGTTTTTAGCTGCTGCGGCTGTATCGCTTCCGGAAGCCATATCAATACCAAACACAATTCTGGTGTTTCTATCATCCTCCATGGAGTAACTAACTTCAAAGGCAAGCATATAGGCAGAAATGTCAACAGTGTCCTCCATTGAACCGGTTTGTAAAACATAGTTCAAGGTGAAATCAAATTGCTCGTACATGCGTTCATAATATGCACCAAAACTTTTTCTATCTAATGCGGTAGAATCTTTACTGGCAAAACCGGAAGAGTCAGCATCTTTGTCCCAGTTAACAAACACGTCCAAGTTAATGCTCTTGACTGTGGCATAAATACCTACAACATCAAAATCTTGATTTGGGGCAGAAGAATCTTCAGTCATTTTCAATGAATAGAGATTAATATTCATCTCGTCATTGTCATACCAAAACTGTCCGCCTTCCCATGAACGACCAACATTATCCCAATCATATGCTCCAAATACTCTTTCATTACCTTTGGAAAATTCAAAGCGGCCGGCTTGTGCTCCCCAGCCTTCACCAAAGAGATTATCAATTTTGATATAAGCCTGATGAATATCGACATTTGCAGTGCTTGAAAGTGAACCGGACTGCGTTCCCGCTCCATAACGACGGCTGTCTTGAAACTGAACAAAAGCATGAGCGTTATCATCTTTGCTGGCTGATACTGAAAATCTTGATCGAAGCAAGTCATAGGTGTTGAAATCAGCATCTTTTGCAAATGTTGTTTTGTCCGCGAATCCTCTGGACCTGATTTGACCAGAGAAATCAAGTTCGCCGTCTCCGGCAAAACCGGAAGTTGCGAACGCAAAAACTAAGGTGAGCGTAATTAAGCTCTTCATAAAACGGTTCATTGAATCTCCTCCTTGATATGATTCAAATAGGTTATATTTAAAAATCCATTTTCAAAATATCAATTTTTTCCCCTTTTATACCTCCTCTTCATTTTTTATTAGTTTTCATACTAATTATTTATTGGGCTGATAATAAATTTCAACAAAGTCGATATCAACAAAAAATTTGGTTTAAATTATTCTTTTAAATCCAACTCTGACACTAAATTGTCTTGACAAATCATTAACTTTTCTCCAAATTTGCTCGGTTTTTAAATGATTGTTACATGGCGTTCTTGAGCCAAAAATATCAGTTTCACTGAAAAAAGTGGTATTATCACAGATTTTGGTGAAATTCAAAGAAAAGATGAGGTGAAAATAAAATGAGCAGATCTTTTGTCCAAATAACAGATTTTACAGCTGAAGAAATTAACGAAGTCTTTAACCTTTGTGCTCAGATGAAGAAAAAAGAGATTTCTCCTAAGCCTTTGGAAGGAAAGTCTGTAGCCTGCATTTTTACCAAGCCATCGCTGAGAACCAGAATCTCTTTTGAAGTCGGTATTTCAGAGTTAGGCGGAAACCCAATTTATGTTACCGATAATGAAATAAAATTAGGTCAGAGGGAATCTATAGCCGATGCAGCCAGAGTACTGTCAAGGTATGTGGGACTGATCATGATCCGCACGTTTGCCCATTCAGATGTCACCGAGTTGGCCAAATATGCCTCAGTTCCGGTGGTAAACGGCCTTACCGATCTGGTCCATCCCTGCCAGATATTGGGTGATTATTTCACCGCTATTGAACATCTAAAGACCAAAGAAAGATATAAAATTGCGTATTTGGGCGATGGCAACAATATCACCAACAGTTGGCTAAATTTGGCTTCGGTAATTCCTATTGATTTCAGGATTGGAACTGCCGAAGACTGTCATCCCGACCCGGAAATCCTCAAAAAAGCCCGGGAAAATACTGATAGTAAAATTACAATTACTGACAATCCTAAAGAAGCAGCCGCAGATGCCGATGTTCTCTATACAGATGTTTGGGCCTCAATGGGACAGAAACATCTGGCTGATAATAAACAGTCAAAACTGGAAAAATTTCAGTTAAATAGTTCCTTGCTTAAGGAAGCAAGCCCAAAAGCTATTGTCATGCACTGCCTTCCGGCAGAGCGAGGGAGAGAGATTACTGATGAAGTAATGGATTCTCCTCAGTCAGTAGTTTTTGACGAAGCGGAAAACCGGCTCCATATTCAAAAGTCAATTATGGCCTTTCTGCTGAAATAAAGGAATTTCCTTTTAAGTAGGGACTCAATTGAAAGGAGTCGATAAATGCTTTCTAGGAAAAACCTCGCAATTGCCGCTTCACTTGTTTTTGGGTTAACATATTTGTTTGGATGTTCTTCCGATGACAAACCGGCAACATCATTTTATGGTTCATTCAGTGATTCAGATTTTCAGCGGGTTCAGAGTGAAATGTCAGATATCATTGATTCCACTGTCAATTTTATTGTAACTGGTTTTGATGTTATCGCCGAAATTCCTACTGCAGAAGGCGGACAGGATGGAGATATTCAGATACAGTTTGGTCCCGGAAACGGCGATTCTATTATAGTTTCATATTCTTATGCAAATGACTGGCACATCCTCTCTTTTTCAAACATATTGAATGCTTATTCACTATATTTTAATGACTCCATTCAGTTTCGAAATCCTAACGGTGTTCCGGAACAAAATTCTGACAATATTGAAGAGCTTACATACAAGCACAAATGGAGAAGCATTTCAACTGATACGACAGTCAGTCACACTGACTTAAGCGGAAGTTATGATTATATCGCTACCGGGCTAAGCACGACAACTGCCTTAATTTCAGGAGACATAACCTGGAATTCCAGTACAAAAAATGTGACCCAGGATTCTACCGTATGGATAGACATACAAGCATCTGCCGCTTTAAGTTCAATTGAAATCAGCAGAACTGCCTTGGAATGGGATCAAGGTTGCCCCTCGTCAGGCTCAATGGATATCTCAATTCAGATGACCTATACAAAAGATAACAATACTCCTGTAGTAACTGAATGGAGTGTCACGGTGACTTTTAGTGATGGTCAGATAACTTCTATGGTTAGTAGAGGTGATATAACCTGGTCATATAACGAGCAGGTCTGTGTCGTTCCTTTCTCATAGTTTTTGATAAATTTTTTAAGAGGGCCCGGTTCTTCCGGGCTTTTTTTTGTCTAAATCAGGAGAGTTGACTTACCTGAACAATTCTCTTAGTATCAATAGAATGAAAGAAATACCCAAATATTCCAACTGCTTTGTCTGTGGTGACAATAACAAGCATGGCTTGCAAGCTAAGTTCTTTTATGACGGAGAAAATGCTATCACTGAGATAGTTGCCGGCAAAGAGATGGAGGGATACCAAGGAATCTACCACGGAGGGATTATCTCCGCTCTGTTGGACGAGATAATGATAAAAGCTGTCCTGGCTATTGATAAGTTTGTGGTGACAGCTGAAATGACGGTCAGATATATTTTACCTGTCAGAACCGGTGAAAAAATTCGATTTACCGGAACGATCAGAAAAACCAACGGAAAAATATACTATACGCAAGGTGAAGCAATGAATGAAAAGCAAGAAGTAGTTGCCAAAGCAACTGGAAAATATATTGAAGTTGAGGAGAGTTTCAGAAAAGAATTGATGAACTCAATTGAATAATAACTGACTTAAAATTCACTCTTTTTATTCAAAACTAATTCCTATCGCAATTCAACTCATGGTGCCACTTGTAAAGCATTGGAATACAAGCGATTATGGTTTCCGCTGAAATGGCGGATTTGCGGCATCCGAGTTGCTATATCTTTCTTTATGACCAAAAAAGAAAGAAAAGTTACCTGCTATATCGCTTCATACAGAATCAAAGAGCTTGATTCATTTCTTGAAAAAAACGGCTTTTTTCCCGGAATGCTCCTATTCTCAATTCCTGATTATGGTATTATTTATCGCTGTCGAGTTTCAGGGGAACTGCTTGAAATGGAATTTGCCGCATTTTTTGCCTTGATTCAATTTACAAAAACGGATTTGGAAGGTGAAAAAATTAATGCTCTTGAAGTCATTTCATCAATGCCCGAATTCATATTTTCATTTACAGAGCATTCACCTTTCATGAAAAAAGATTCCGCTCACAAAAAACTTCTGATAGAGTTAAGCAGGGACATCACAATCGGTGTCAAGTATATCTCAAAAAAAGAGAACAAAGCTCTCATCTCTGCCGCTGACTATCCTTCGGTTCCGGACCCTAAAAAAGTAAAGCTCTCCATTAATAAAAAAGAGCTGACCAAAACATCATTTCAGCAGTTCCAAAAAGGAGTCCGCTTCTAAACATATTTAAGTCAGTTATTGCCGAAACAAGAGGAAAGAATATTTTTTATATCTAAAGTTATGATTGTCGGATTGGTTAGTTTATGACCGTAAATCTTTGGTTATATCAAGAGCCTTAATGCGCGAGGTAAGAGTGTTTGGTTTAACACTTAATAATTCGGCAGCTCCGCCCTTACCAGAAATTTTCCAGTCAGTTTCATTGAGGGCGGCTACAATATTGGTTCTCTCAATTTTTTTCAGCTCGCTAAAAGTGAAAATCTCCTGCGGATTTTCTTTTAACGTTTCATTAAGATTTTCTTTTAGGTCTTTAAATTCAAAATTAGTTATTAAAAGATTAAGCACCAGGGGACCTTCTCTTGAAGTAATGACCGCTCTTTCAATTACGTTCTGTAATTCACGAATATTCCCCGGCCAATTATAACTTTCAAGCTCAACGATATGTTTTTGTTTTAATGTTTTTTCCGGAATTTTGAGTTTTTTACAATAAATTCTTAGGAAATGGTCAGCCAAAAGGGCTATGTCTTCCTTTCTTTCTCGCAATGGGGAAAGAAAAATAGGGAAGACGTTTAAGCGGAAATACAAATCTTCTCTGAATGTTCCTTTTTCAACCTCTTTCTTAAGGTCACGGTTTGTTGCAGATATTATCCTTACATTTGTTTTTTGAGTTTTTCCATGACCAATTCGTTCAAACTCTTTTTCCTGAATTACTCTCAAAAGTGTACTTTGTAATTCTAATGGAATTTCTGATATCTCATCAAGAAATAAAGTTCCTTCCTTAGCCAATTCAAATCTTCCAACTCGATCAATGTGGGCACCGGTGAAAGCCCCCTTGGTATGTCCAAAAAGTTCGCTTTCAAATAAGTTGTGAGGTATGGAGGCGCAACTTAATGTTACAAGTGGACGAGCAGACCGGTTACTTTTTTCATGGATTGCTCTGGCAATTAATTCTTTACCGGTTCCGGATGCGCCATGAATTAAAACAGTAGCGTCAGATTTTGCAACCGTCTCAACCTGCTCCAGAACCTCTCTTAAGGATCTGCTATTACCAACAATATTCTTAAAGGAATGCTTTATACTCACTTCCTCTCTTAAATATTCATTTTCAAGTTCAATCTGTCTCCGAAGTCTTTTAACTTCTTCATTTATTCTATTTTGTTCAGTGACATCTCTAAATTCGGAGAGCATACAACTTTCGCGATTAATTGTAATGCGTTCTGTAGATACCATACAGTCTAACAGCTTACCCTCTTTGCTTCTAACTTTAATAGGATAATCCTTAACAAAACCTTCGGCTTCAATCTTCTTTATAAGAATATCTCTATCTTCAGGATTAGGCCAAAGATTTAGCTCTCTGGTAGTTTTTCCAATAGCTTCTTCGTTTGTGTATCCGAGTATTTTCTTGAAACCATCATTTACCTCAACAATCCTGCCTTTCTCTATTGTAGTTATTGCCAGGCCATAAGGAGTGGCGCGGAAAGCTTTTGAGAATAATTCTTCAGACACTCTTATAGTTTTCTCTGCTTCAATCATTTTGGTAACATCCTGAACTGTTCCAAATGAATGAATGGGGGCACCATCTTTACCAAGTTCTATGCGGCACTTTTCAATTACGAATTTAATTTTGCCGTTTGCCATCAAGAGACGGTAAGTTATTTCATAATATCTATTGTCATTTATGGAGGAAGAAAAAGCATTATTAACTAATTCTCTATCGTCGGGATGAACAAAATCCATAAAGGCTTCATCACAAGGTTTAAAATTAATTTTGTTTATCTCAAGAATCTTATATAGCTCATCAGACCATAAGGTCTCGTTTTTCTTGAGGTCTTCTTCCCAATGGCCAATTTTGCTTATATTCTCAGCCTCCTTAAGCCTTGCTTGGCTTTTGAGTAGTTCTGCTGTGGCCTTACTAGCAGTTGTTACATCCTGAATAGTTCCTAATGAGCGCACCGGTTTGCCATCACTATCAAAATCAGTATGATACTTTTCAGTTACAAACTTAATCTTGCCGTCTTTCATCAAGAGACGATAAGTAATCTCATTATCAATTTTGCTGTCCAATGAGGGGAGAGAGGATTTATTTACGAACTCTTTGTCGTCAGGATGAATAGCATCCTGGTAGACATCATATGAAGCCTCTAATTTATCTTTGTCTTTCTCAAAAATTCTGTATGTCTCATCAGACCAGAAACCTTCACCATTCTCATATTCTATTTCCCAATGCCCAATTTTGCTTAATTTTTCAGCCTCTTTTAGTCTCTTTTGACTCCTGAGTAGTTCTGCTGTGGCTTTCTTTGTGGTGCTTATATCATTGATTATTATAAAGCGGAAAAGGGGTTTTTTTGATGAATCAACAACCCAGGCGGTTGTTGTTCTGGTCCATTTTGGAATACCACTTTTATCAACAAGCTGGATCTCTCTGTCAATTGACACCTGGGAAGAGTCACCAAAAATTTCTTCAAACTTGCTTTCATCACCGTCTTTGAAAAGCAATGACTCAAAAGTATGCTCGCTTAATTCTTGTGCAGAATAACCTAACAGTTTTTGCAAAAATGGATTCGTCTCTATTAACTTGCCTTCCGGAGAACAAATAGCAATTCCAGTCGAGGCCACTTCAAATATCGAACGGAAGCGAGCTTCATGTTCCATTGCAAGTCTGTCCGTTTCAAGTTGGTCATGGAATAAGGAAGTTATCCAAATTACACCAAAGAGCATTAAGATAGAAATACATAATGCAACCAGCTCTGCCAATATCTCCGGAGATTCCAATTGTACAGTACTTGCATATGCCTCTTGAGAAATTAAGTGAAGGAAAGTTATGGTTCTTCTCACGGCCATTAATGTTATGGCAGCAGAAATTGCTATCCAGGCTTTTTTGTGTGCGGTAAGCTTTATTTGAGATAAAGCAATAGCTGCAGATGCAAACTGCAGAATTGTTGATACGGCCAGAATTATAATAGTAAGCATTTTTCTTAAATCTCACCTTACATTACGGGCAACCTATGATAAGGTTTCGGTTCAAACCTCCAAACGTTTATTCGTTAGCAAATCTCCAAGTGCTTAATACAAGTAGTTTGAGTCAATGTGGATTGTTGTTTAGCGTTGAACCCTTCCAATTTTATTTAAATTTATCGATAAAAAATAATATTCAATCAAGCGTCAGAAATAGTCCATTAGCTATTTCTTTATGTTAAAGTAAAGTATTGTTTATATACAAAGTCAAGGAATTTCATTTAATTTGGTTATAAAACATAGAATATCGTGAATATACCCTATTTCATCAAAAAATTAACTTCAAAAGTCAAAATTCCTCATTTTTCGGGAAAAATTTCACGAAAAATCAGTATTCCTCATTTTTCGTGACAATTGTCACCAATAGGCAATACTCTATTATATTGTAATATATTGATATAAACAGTCAATACTTGCAATCTTGCTGACAATTTGTCACGAATAGTCAATATTCCTTATTTATCAGGAAAAGTGTCACGAAATGCCATAAGTTACGAGATTTCAGGACTCGTAAAATGTGACAGTAGATGACATAAGTCAAAGTCTGACAATTGTTTAACTCTCGTGACAGTAGTTGGCACGGTTTTTGTTATAACTATTGCTAGGAGACAAAAGGAAAACTTTTGAAGAGATTGAGGGGACTTTGCTAATATTTCAAAATAACGAAATAAATATTGCGGGGCAAACAGTTTTAAAGAAGGGGTTAGAAATGAATCAGAGACTGGAATTCAAGAAAAAAGAGTTGGGTAAAGCTCAGCGCATAATAATTATGCTGAAGCTTTTGGGAGAGGGAAGACGGCTTAGCACAAACAGGATTGCCACGATGATGGGGGTCAGCCGGAGGACAATATATAGAGATATTAATGATCTCAAGGATATTAATGTGCCTTTATATTATGACCGTGGAGAGTATAGATTAGATAGAAATATGTGGGATGCATGGAGTCCGGACGAAATTAAGCAAGCAATTGCTTGATAATCTTAATTTCAAAATACTTACACTAATTCTCCTGAATCAGGCATAATTAATTGGTGTAAGACAATCATCATTGACTGTCAACTGGAAGGTCAGAAGTTTTGAAACTTCTGACCATTTTTTTTGGTCCAAAATCTGCTGTTTTTGCCATTTTTGATTTTGACGGAAAAAGTGGTTCGACATAAATTTTGTTGAAATGCAAACCAATAGCCGATAGTTTTCCCCAAAAGAAAATGCCCTGACCACTTAATAATAGTCAGGGTATAATTTGAAGAAGATAAAATAGCTTTGAAAAACTTAGCTGAGTTTAGCTACAAAATGAGAAAGTCTGGATTTATTACGAGCCGCATTATTTTGATGAATTATTCCATAAGAAGCAGCTTTATCAATTATTGTAGCAACTTCCTTAAACTTTTTGGAAGCGGCATCTTTAGATGTTTCCAGCCGCAGGTTTCTTATGGCCGTGCGAAGTATAGTACGGTATTTTCTGTTTCTGAGTCTTTCCTTTTCGGAAGTTTTCATCCGCTTGGCGCAAGATTTATGATTCGGCAATTACATTTCCTTTCAATTTTTTTATCCAACTACAGCCCAAGAATATATACAAGCAGGTAATCTTTGTCAACAGCCAAAATTAAAGAGAAATCATTGGCCCGTTCAACCTCGGTTGTCTCATCTGCAACCGCCTTTTCACGAGTCTTAGGGCTGATTAGAGAGCAAGTGATGGCTTATTTCTTTGGGGCGTCAATGGCAACCGATGCTTTCATAATGGCCTTCAGAGTCCCGAATCTTCTCCGGGATATGTTTGCCGAAGGAGCATTATCAGCGGCATTTATACCGGTATTTAAGGAAAGATTGGTCAACAGGTCAGAAAAAGAGGCTTTTTCATTAGCCTCAATTTTGTTCACACTAATATTTCTGGTTGTAGGTCTGATTGTTCTGTTGGGCATAATTGCCGCGCCGGCCATTATTTTTATTACGGCCAATGGATTTACAGAAAATCCGGAAAAATTTGATTTAACGGTAAGCCTCACCAGAATTATGATGGTCTATCTATTGTTGGTTTCACTGTCAGCTTTGGTAATGGGAATGTTAAACTCTTTTGGAAAGTTTGCTATTCCGGCTCTGTCGGCAGCGATGTTTAATTTGGGGATGGTTATCACCGTCACAATATTCCTGGGGTTTTTCCAGAAACCGGTTTATGCTTTGGCTGTTGGAGTCTTGGTGGGAGGAGTAGGCCAGTTGGCTATTCAGCTGCCCTTACTCTGGAAAATCGGATTTCGTTTCAAGCCGATCATAAATATCTGGGATGAGGGATTAAGAAAAGTTCTCAAACTGGTAACGCCAATGATAATTGGTCTCTCTGCCGGTCGGATTAATATCTTAATCAGCACTTTTATTGCGTCGTTTCTAATCGAAGGCTCCATTTCATATTTGAACTATTCATACCGGCTGATGCACTTCCCGATGGGAGTCTTTGCCGTTGCTTTAGGGACGGTCACCCTTCCAAAGGTCTCAGAAATGGCCGCCAAAAACGATTTGCGGGGCTTGAGCAGGATGTTCCATGAGGCATTAAGTCTAAACCTGTTTATGCTTATTCCTTCGGCCATTTTCCTAGCTTTTTATGGAAATGAGATAGTGGAGATGATTTTTCAGTGGGGATCATTCAGCAAAACTGATTCGGAAAAAACCTATATGGCCCTGCTCCATTATTCTTACGGTCTGATTGGTTTTGCAACGGTACGGGTCATTGTTCCCTTTTACTATGCCTTCAAAGATTCTAAAACGCCGATGAAAATTTCTATAATTGCCGTAGCTGTCAATATTCTTCTTTATTGGCCGTTAACAAAACTGTTGAATTTTGCCGGGTTGGCGGCAGCCACCTCAATTGGCGGACTGGTTAATATGGCTCTTCTGGTTCATTATTTGCCCTCCAAAGGAATAAAAATTGAATCCTCACGGGTCTGGCTTAATACTTTCAGGATTGTCATTGCTGCCCTGCTGTCGTGTTATATTGGCAAGTTAGTGCCGTTTCAATTCATCAGTCAAAACCTGATTGTCGAGAGAATTATTTTATTTTTGGTTCCCGTTGCTGTTTCTGTTGTTTCTTTCTTGATATTTTGCTATCTTTTTAGAGTCAAGGAAGTTAACAGGATAAAGAACATTTTCAAACGCAATTAATTTATGGTGAAGAAATTCCCTTCGCTAATCATTTTACTCTTTGTGATAAGTGGAATTCTGATTGCTGACTGGCTCAGAGTTTCATCTTCAATTCTGCTCATCCTTCTGGTCTCAGCATTTTTACTGGGGTTTTACTTTTTTCAAAAAGGAAAAACCGTTCTGGCAAAATTAGCCCTGGTCTTGTGCATCTTTTTCTTTTCTGCCTTTCATCTGGCCATCAGTTATTATGATCCGGGTGCCGGGCATATCTCAAAAATAATTACAGAAAAACAGAGGTACCATGTTTTTGGCGAAGTATCAGATTGGCCGTTGTTGCGCTCTAACAGAACAGAAATCAAAATAGCAATAGATTCAATCATATCAGATAAATCATTTTCCGTGTCAGGTGATATTCTCCTTAAAATTTCAGATACCACCACTTCTTTGCAGAGAGGGGACAAGGTGGAGTTTTATGGCAGAATTTATCCGGTCAAAGAGAGGGTTGTAGCAGACGGTTTTGACTACCATCGTTTCTTGCAACTCAGAGGCATTTATGGAATCGTATACCTGCCTACCGTACTTGACATTCGGATGGACAGAGGAAACAGCTCCGGGTTGTTGCTCATTGTTGATAAAATGAGAAAAGCGATAATCGATGTATTCAACCAGACATTAACTCCCAATGCCGCTGCTTTAGCCTCCGGATTTCTTATTGGTGAAACCAGAAATATTCCGGTAGAAATATACAAAAGGTTTCGAGATTCAGGCACCCTTCACCTTTTAGCAGTTTCGGGTTCCAACGTGGCCATGGTCTTGCTTTTTTTTGTGATGCTCTTAAGAGCAATTGGAGTTTCCAGAAATTTCAGATCTTTTGTATTAATGGTTATTATTCTCTTCTTTTGTCTGATATCATATGCGGAGCCTTCGGTTATCAGAGCCTCACTAATGGCATCGCTGGTGATTTTGGCCGGGCTTCTTCAAAGGAGAATTGACCTAAACAATATAATAGCTTTGACAGCATTAATAATATTGTTGGTCGAACCATCCCAGTTTTTTGAAGTAGGCTTTCAGCTCTCGTTTGCAACAGCCTGGGGACTAATTTATTTTGTTCCCCGGCTTACCTCTTTGAATAATATTTCAAAAAAGAGATGGCATTATCGATTCCTGTTTTTTCCATTGATTGTTGCCCTGACAGCGCAAGTTGTATCTGCGCCGATCATTCTGTTTTATTTTAAGAAAATCCCACTTCTTTCTGTAATTTCAAATATTCTGATAATCCCGCTAGTGTCTCTGGCTGTATATGGAATCCTGCTGGTTCTTATCATGTATTTAATTCTCCCTATGTTGGGCTCGTTGATAGGAGGATCCTTAAACTCACTGATGAATCTTATAATTTCTCTTCTGGAGACGATGGGAGGAGACAGTGCACTTTTCTTTTCATATTACGAGACAAAGCCATATTATCTGGTTCTATATTTTTTCCTTCTCGTTGTTTTTGTGCAAGCAATTGAAAACAAGAAATATAGGAGGCTGCTTGTAATATCAATTTTGTTGATTTCCACTTGGGGACTGTCTGCTGGGGTATACTCGTCGGTAATGAACAGGAGCCATATAAGCATAGTCTCGGCCAGGATTCCCGGCGGATTGATAACAGTTGTGAAAAAGAATGATGAGTCAACTGCGGATTTAATATTCTCCAATATTTCCGGCAGAGATTACCGGGTGGAAGAAGTTATTTTATATCCCATACTTGAGAATCTGGAAGTTAGAGAAATAAATAACATTTTTGTTCTAAATGCTCAATTCAACGCGATTGATGACATCTACCGCCTTGCTGAAAGTTATGCAATGGATGAAATATTTGTCAGGAAATCTCTGAAGGGCGGATTTTTGGACCAGCTTAGTTTTGGTAATTATTCAATTGAGAAAAACAATTTCAATTTTTCGGGAGAGAGTAATTGGTTAATGAACTCGCCGGGCTATTATTTTGAAAACGAAAGGCTCGTTCTCAGGATTCGTTCACATTTTCTCATATTTGAATCCGGTAAGTCAGATTTATTGAATAATATAACCTTTCCCGGCACAAACGATATGAATCTTTATGTGGTGACATCAAAAAGCTGTTCAGTCTCAGAATTAAATTTAACGATTGAAAAAAACCAAAACATAGTTGCTATTATCTGCGCAAAGATTGAACAACAGACAGGTGATAGAACTCCCTTGCACGAAAGTACAACTAAGAAAAGTACTGTCAAGCTTGTCAGCCTGACTGATAATCCGGTTTATAGAATAGAAATTTACTAATTTCTGTCCAATAACGCACCAAAATCAATCGATCCTTGAAATTTAAGTAATAATTTAAGATTTTTTCCCGATATAAATAAAGTAGTAAATCCTTTAAAACAGGGATAATATAATAATATATACAAGGAGCCACTGATAAAATGGGTTTGTCAGGAAATCTAAAAACCGTCTCCTTTTCTGATATCTTGCAACTACTTGCAACTGGCAAGAAGAGTGGATTGTTAGAAGTGAGAACTGCTAAAAGGCAGAAAGAGGTATATTTCAGAGATGGAAATATCATTTACGCTTCTTCTGTTAATTCTTCCGAAGACTTACTTGGAAATATGCTTTTAAAGCGGGGGAAAATATCCAAATCAGACTTGGAAAGAGCGGTTGTTCTGCACAAGAAAACCGGCCGTCAGCTGGGCAGTACTTTGGTTGACATGAACATCTTCAGCAAAGATGAGATAGCAGAATGTCTGACTTTGCAGATAGAAGAAATAGTTTATAACTTATTTTCCTGGCCCGAAGGTGACTTCATCTTCTATGATGCCAAAGCTCCCCAGAACGCCAACTTCTTAGTTGAATTAAGTACTATGTCCGTAATCATGGAAGGCACCAGAAGAATAGATGAATGGCTTGAGATTCAAAAGGTACTTCCATCTGATGATGCTATGCTGGCCCTTTCCAGTTCACCGCAGATTAATAGTGAGAATATCAGTCTTTCTGTTGATGAATTCAAATTACTTTCAAAAATAAACGGCGAAAGGACAATGCCGGAGTTGGTTGATGTTTCACCAATGGGCGAATTTGTTACATATCGTGCTATTTACAAGCTGATTTTGAGTCAATTGGTCGTTGTGGTAGGGAAAAAAGAAGAAGAATCTGCAGAACAAGTCGACGAAGAAGAAGAAATATTGAAGATAATTTTTGACCTATACAACAACTGTTTCTACAGAATTAGAACTTTGATTGAGGAAATGGTCGGCGAAGAGAACACCCGTTTCTCTGAATTTGCTGCCCAGTACCGAACCGGACTTACAACTTATTTCTCGGGTCTGGATCCAACTTCTGAAGTCGCGCCTCCGTTTGAAAAGTTTGCAACTGAAACGAGAACTATCCCGAACAATATACGCTTTTATGTTCTCATGTCTGGTTTGGAAAAGATGTTATCTGAACAGCTTGAATATGTCTTCCAGCTATTAGGCATTGGAGCATATAAAGAGGTAGTAGTCAAGGTTAAAAAAGAGATATCTGCTCCGCTTGCAATGAAAAGAGAATTGGTAAAAAAATATAAACTGGAAGAGAATTTTTACAGAACCGTTAGAAGTGCCGAAAAGGTAGTGAAAATGGTAAGAGGATAAAAATATGAAAAAAATAGTTACGAGCTCATTCATGATAACTTTGGCATTGGCCAGTAAAAGCCAGGCTGCAAATTTTGCATTACTTACAACTTCTCCGGCTCTGTTGAACATGTTGAGTTTTTTAGTTGCTGGCGCCTGCCTTTTTGGATGTTATAAGATATATGATTTGGTCAGAGGTGGATATTTGAGCAAAGGATGGAAGATATTTATTGGTGGTTTCTCTGCTTTCGTATTGAGTCAGCTCTCTTATTTCCTTAACATCTTAGAAATAGTTGCCCTCCCGGATTATCTGGTTCCAACTCTGGTACTTTGCTCGTTGGGACTCTTTTTGTACGGAATTTTTGAAGTCAGAAAAGTTCTCAGTTAATTCCAAATATAGTTGACATAAGTTAAAGTCAGTTATATATTTAGGGAATTATTAAAGAGGATAAATTTCAACCTATTTTGGGATATGAGGTTATAAGGTTAAAATGCCCGACGCAGTTGCAATAAATGACCGGATTGGAAAATGCCAGAAACTTCTGGACGAAGATCCAAACTCG
This sequence comes from Candidatus Zixiibacteriota bacterium, assembly GCA_022570975.1. Lineage (GTDB taxonomy): Bacteria > Zixibacteria > MSB-5A5 > GN15 > FEB-12 > JACZYS01. Next base: position 16,479 of record JACZYS010000019.1, read on the forward strand.
CAGATCTTTGCTGCCTTAGCAGAAGCTCATCGCAAAAACGGCGAGTTGGATAAAGCATTTAAGGTTTGCAAGAGCGGTCTTAGAATCCATCCAAAATATGGTTCGGCTCATGTTGTTATGGCAAAAATAAATCTTGATAGAGGACATTATGATTGGGCCGAGACAGAAGTTAAAACAGCTATCAAGTATGATGGAAGAACGAGGTCAGTTGAGCTGTTGCTTTCAGAAATTCACATTTATAGAGGTGAGTTTAATAAAGCAATAAAAATACTAAAGAATCTTCATGAGACTGACAAGAACAATGAGCAGATAAAGAAATTGCTGGATATTGCCCGGAAAATACCGGAAGAACAAACAATTCTTGTCAGTTCTGCTAAAGAAGAGAAAAAGACAGAAGATATAGATATCTCAAAGCAGTCGGAAGGAAACTCTGAAGATAAAGAAGAAAAATATAATACCGTTGATATTCTTAAGAAAGCTGTTTCTACAACTGGAATAGATGGAGCCTTATTCATAAATAATGAGGGATTGGTGGTTGAGTCAGAATGGACATTAAAAATGGATGCCGCTGTTTGTGGAGCGGTTATGTCTGAGATAGGAAACAAACTTTCTCCGGAACTAATTAATAATTCATTTGGGAACATGAACTCATTACTAATTGAAACAACAGATTCTGTTTTTTACCAGATTAAACAAAGCAACGGATTGTTTTTGTTTGTAGGTGGTTCTAAAACAAATCTTGGCTCAATAAGAATGAAAATTGAAAATCTGCTAAAAAGATACCAGGAATAAGGATTTTAATATGGTCGATTCAGGAAAAAATTCACGTCAGATTTTGTTGCTCTCTTTATTAGTGATAGTAATTCCTATGACTTTATTCCCGGCTCGGCTGGGATTGGGGTTGGGCAAAGTATCACTCTTGAATCTCGCTTTAGAATTCTTGTTCTATGGGTTTGTAGTTTATCTTTTCAACAGAAATGTCAATTTGGGTGCAATTGTAAAATTTGCGGCGGTTACATTATTTTTTAGAGTAGTGTTGGGTGTCGTGTTTGCTGTGACTATTGTAGGTCTCTTTGAAATGGATTTTCAGGTTGCTCTAAAACTTGGAGTTTTCAGCTATCTTCCGGGCGTCATAATTCAGGCCATTGCAGCACCATTTATTATGAAGGAACCGTTGAAATCTGTATATGAACAAACTCCAGGAAGATTGTCCGGTTTTGACCCTTCATCTCAGGAAGCACAAAAACTTATGGGTACTACATCTTTTGTAGTTTCAAAATCAAAAGGTGTAGAGGGGAGTATAATTCCTCAGCAGCCTCACAAGAAAAAAGATATCAAGCCAGAAACTTCATTAGACGGACGAAACAAAGCCGGTATTGCTACTTCTCAGGACCAGGGAAATACCGTTCAAAACGGATTTGATAAAGCAACTCATTATATTGGAGAGTTGGCCTCAGTGGAGTTGGCTTGTGTGATTGATTCCGAAGGTCTGCTTATGTCCAACTTTACCAGAAATGATATTATTGCCGAAGACTGGGCACCATTTGCATTAATTCATTTTCAAGACAGTTCTTCATTGTTGTCAAGAACAAGTCTTGATTCGCCGGTGAAGATTGATTTCACCCTGGATGACAAAAGAGTAATTATATCAAGAGACGGCCCATTGTTCTTAATGGTTGTAGCCAACAGAGAATCAGAAGATTTACTAAATATAAGAGTTAACCAGAGTCATGAAATGATTAGAAGTTATTTGAACGAAAGATACGGTGAATTGCCGTTCAATAAAGTGGAGAAAGAAAATGTATCAAGTACTTAATGATTTAAACAAGACCTCGGGAGTTACCGGTTCCATGTTAGTTGGAAAAGATGGAATAGTGATAGCTGCTGATTTGGATGAAAGACTGGAATCAGAGACCGTTGGTGCTCTGGCGGCATCAATTACTGACAATATTCAAAAGTCGCTTGACCGCATGGATACCAGTCCTCTTTCACAGGTTACGATTGAAGCAGATAATGCCAAAATGTTTTTCTCTGATGCCGGTATTGGGATTTTAGTTGTTACAACCGAGAAGCAGGTAAATATTGGGCTTATCAGGTTAGAGATCAAGAACGCTGTTAGTAAATTAAAAATATCCAATTAAGAGATAGGAATTAGGAAGATATATGGTAGCAATAAATTATGCCTCAAAAGAGGTATCATGTAAAATTGTTTATTATGGTCCTGGACTTTCCGGAAAAACGACAAACCTGCAGTATGTCCATGAAAAAGTTCCCCAGGATACCAGAGGAAAACTGATATCTCTGGCAACGGAAGCTGACAGGACATTATATTTTGACTTCTTACCAATTAATATTGGTACCATAAACGGGTTTGCCGCAAAATTTCAGCTATATACAGTTCCCGGGCAGGTTTATTATAATGCCACCAGAAAACTGGTCTTAAGAGGTGTTGACGGAATTGTGTTTGTAGCAGACAGTCAGCCGGACAAGATGGATGAAAATATAGAATCTTTGTCAAATCTTGAAGACAACTTGAAAGAATACGGTTATGACTTAGAAGATATGCCCATGGTTATTCAATATAACAAAAGAGATCTCCCCGGTATTTTGTCAGTGGAAGAATTGAATGAGAAGATTAACAAGCGCAATCTCCCAACTTTTGAGGCTTCGGCAAATGTCGGAACCGGCGTATTTGGGACGTTAAAACTAATCATCAAAATGGTATTGGATAAGACCAAGAACAGCAAAGTCAGAAAAA
>JACZYS010000199.1:0-3872 GCA_022570975.1 Candidatus Zixiibacteriota bacterium
AGATTGATGTGGATAGGAGGGATATTAAAAAGGTTGCTGGTGGAGTATTGGTGCAGACTTTTGACACATATCGCGTTACGGAGAAGGATTTGAAGGTTGTGAGCAAGGCGCAGCCTACCCCTGAACAAATTAAGGGCATGCTGTTTGCTACTATTATTTCCAAACACGTGAAATCTAATGCGATTGTTTTGGCAAAAGGTGAATCTGTAATGGGTATTGGTGCAGGGCAGATGTCGCGGGTGGATGCAGTGCATCTGGCTTGTTATAAGGCTGGGCCAGAGCGTTCAAAAGGTTCTGTAATGGCAAGTGATGCTTTTTTCCCTTTTGCGGACGGAATTGAGATGGCGGCAGAAAACGGTGTTGAAGCTGTTATCCAACCTGGTGGTTCAAAAGGGGATGATAAAGTCATCGCCGCCTGTGACAAAGCAAATGCAACCATGGTCTTTACCGGTGTAAGGCATTTCAAACATTAAAACTTGTTTTCTTTTTCTTGCCGTTATATTTATATCTCAGATTGCAATAACAGATATGTGGAACATCCAATAGCTAATTTTGTTTAGTCCTTTAAATGATAGGAGCGGAGTTTGCCAGCTGAAAAATTGAGAAATTTTATGCCCTTTATAGTCTTGCTTCTTCTTATGGGAGCCTCAGCAATGTCACTTCCCAGATTAGCCTCGGAACAGTCACTCAGCTGTAACCACTGCCACATTAATCCAAGCGGCGGGGGAATGCGAACCGAGTTTGGAAATCATTCTGTCGCTTTAAATGAACTGGTTATTCCCCAAACCAAGAAATTGTTCAGGGATAAATATAAGGGAACCCGTATTTCAGAGAGCGTTCGTTATGGTTTTGACAGCCGTTATTTGATTTTAGATAACAGCAGAATATTTAGGATGCAGACAGATTTTTATCTCAATTTGGAACTGTTTAAGAATATGAGATTCCAGCTGAGAATTGGGGAAGACCCATTTGGAAATACACAGGTTTTTGAAAGCTATGGGCTATACCAATGGCAGGATGAAAAGTATTATCTTAAATACGGTCGGTTTTCACCCAACTACGGTCTTCGCACCGATGACCACACTGCCTACACCAGAGCCAGAACCGGACACGGCTCAAATGATTATTTAGATGGTTTTTCAGTAGGTGCCAGTTTCAACGACTTTTATTTCTCCGGTGAAATTTTTAATCCCCAACAACAGGGGCTTTATCTATTTAATGTCAGCCGTATTTCAAATTATAAAAATCTCGGCTACATTTTAGGTGTCTCACTTCAAATTTCAGAAAATCTCTCAGGTGTAAGCTCACTATATCATGACTCAAAATCTGTATACGGCTCCCTGTCATATGATCGCTTCACTCTCATGGGCGAGATTGCAGTTGCCGGTTCAGAAAATGACAGTCTGATAACATATATAAACCTCACCACCAGAATTCAATATGGAATTTATTTCATATCTGAATATAATTTCTTTGATGGAAACCGAGATCTGAAAAACGGAGTCGATGAATTTTACCGCTATTCTCTGGAAATTTATCCGATCCCGTTTTTCTCTGTAAGACCCTCATATACAATTTATACCGAGGGATTCTTGAAAGATGAAAAAGATTATTTTGTGCAGCTGCACCTTGGTTATTAGAAACTAAAAATTAATGAATTTTCTTGTAATTTGTGGAAGGATCAGAAATGTTTAAGAAATCATACTACCCGATGTTATTTGTCGCCCTTATTTTGGGCTGTTCAGACGGAGGGGAAACCCCGCCACCAACGGGAGGAGGCAATGAGCCATCTTTGTCGATCAGCGATATTCAGGTGGCCGAAGGAAATACGGCCATTTTTACAGTCAACCTTTCAGAAACAGCAACAGGTAATGTCCTCTTTTCTCATTCAACTCAGACCGGCACTGCCAGCAGTGCAGATTTTACGGCCAGCTCTGGCAATGATACCATAATGACCGGTATGAGTTCAACCACTATTTCAGTGGTAACTACGCAAGACACTTTGGGAGAGCAGTCAGAAACATTCTCTCTGATTTTATCAAGCCTTGATTTTGTATTTACCGGAAATGACTCCATTGCTGTATGTACAATCATGGATGATGACCAACCAGTATCAACGGTAAGTTATACCACCGATGTTAAGCCGATTCTTGATTCAGTTGGCTGTGGCGTAATAGGATGCCACGGAAACGGCACTGGCAGCGGATTGACTTTTACACCTACCCATTCAAGTATAACCTCAGCCATGACCACTTTGGGAGACAAGATTATTGTGCCATTTTCAGCGAGCAACAGCCCGGTTTATATTATGGTCAGTCCTACTTTTTACGGACTTAGTAGAATGCCAAAATTTCAGGATACACTTTCAACCACGCAGCAGAATCTTATCCGCGACTGGATTAATGAAGGAGCATTAGACAACTAAAGGATTGACAATGAAAAAAATGTTGCAGCTTATAATTCCTATCATATTTTTATTTCCAATTTGTGGATTCTCGACAGATTATTCGGTCGAAGGAAACAGAGAAACAGACACCGTTTATTATCGTTCCGATGCCAAACTGGAATTTATTAGAGGGAAATGTCATGATATTGTTGGAAATTTCAGTATCAACGAAGCAGATTTATCAGATTCTATCTCAGGTATTCTCAGAGTTGACCTGCGAACGCTTCGCTCCGGCATCACAACCCGTGATGAACATATGCGCAACCGTCATCTTCATACTGATAAATTTCCATATGCTTATTTTGAATTTCTGACATTCAAAAAGATGCCAGAATCTATCAAGCCGGACACAACTTACACAGCCAGGCCGGCCGGATATTTTTACATTCATGGAATGAAAAGAGCTCTTGTTGCCCGGCTTGAGTTTTCGCAAAGCATAGATATATCAGGGAACAAGCATCTCTCGGTCAGAGTTCTCTTTTCTATCAAGTTGGATGACTACAAAATTGACCGTCCAAAGGCGCTATTGTTTAAACTGGCCGAAGTTATTGAGCTGGAGATTATCTTTGAGGCTCATCAATCGCTTTCAAAGTCGAAACTCAAGCTCCCTAACTGGCCGTTGGGCAAGTGATTAAAATTTTACTGATAATGTTGTTGTATCATTCGTTTTTCTTTCTTATTATGCGAGAAGAAGATGTAAAAAAGGAGAAGTGATGAGAGAAAGAGTTCTGGAAATAGTTATTCTGTTAATAGATATCTTAAGAAATGACAAAGAAATGTTTATTAACTCGGAGATTCTTTCAGACAGTTTGAAATTAAAGGGATATACGGATTCAGAAATCACGACCGCCTATTCCTGGCTGATGGAAAAATACGACCTGCAGCCGATGAACTATTTCTCAAATTTCCCCAAGAATCAAGTAGTGAACAGAGTCCTCACCGCAGCAGAAAGAAGCAGAGTCTCAACTGAAGCCGCCGGCTTTTTATATAAGCTTTTATATTTTGGTCTTATTGACAATGAGAATTTTGAAGCTGTCTTAGACCGCATTCAGGTTTTGAACAACAGACCGTTTTCTCTGGAAGAAGTTAAAATCGTTGCGGCATCGGTCGTTCTTCGTGATTTAGAAGAACTGGACAGATATGATATCTTTGAGCCCGGTGATGACCCCTTTAGTTTTATTAGCTAGCAGATTAAATGTCCCTTAAAAACAAAAAAATCCTGCTCGGTTTAACCGGCGGTATCGCCTGTTACAAAATGCCATATCTGGTTCGCTATCTGACTAAAGCCGGTGCACAGGTTAAAGTTGTCATGACCAAATCAGCAGCCGAATTTATCACACCGTTGACAATGGAAACTGTTTCAGAAAACACAGTTGCTTCTGATATGTTTGAAAAAGACAGCTTTATTGCCACCCGTCATATAGAT